>JBAYFM010000015.1 GCA_041667185.1 Patescibacteria group bacterium
CGCCTTCCGCCTTCCGCCTTCCGCCTTGCCGGGGATCCGGCATGACCGACCTCGCCGCCCAGGCCCGCGGCATCGGCGTAAGCTTCGACCTCGACCGAACCCTGGGCCGGCACGAGCACGGTCTTCTTGATCCGGAACAGCACGCCGGCGGGCGTGAGCAGCCGCGTCGTCGCCACGAGCGTCTGGGCGCGGCCGAGCGAACTCGAGATGCGGACGAAAGCGGTGGCGTGGGCGTCCATCTTGACGAGCGACGTCGAGGGAAAAGATTGGGTGAGCGTTTCCGTCGCTTCGAGGACATCGCCGGCGACGTCTCCCGGCGCCGGTTCGCGGGCCACGTCTACGATGAATTCCGACTTGACCGGCTCCTGCCGCGACAGGATGACGACCGTGGCCCGGGCGAAAATGACGTAAAGCGCGAGCCCGATGGTCCCGATGGTCAGCACGACGAAAACCGTCGCGATGCGGCGGTACAGATTGACGTGAGCGGCGGCGATGGCCGCCTGCTGGTCAGGAACCGGCTGGATGAGTTTCATGAGGTCAATATAACATAAAGAGACGGAGTGAGGGAGTACGGAAGTCAGGGAGAATCGACGCTCCCGGACTTCGTCTCTCCCTGACTCCGTCTCTTCCTCACTCCTCTACTCCGCCTGTACGGCCCCCTTGCCGACCACGGCCTCGATATCCTTGATGGTGTCGCCCGAGAATTCCACGTTGAAACTGGTCTCGATCCTCTTCGCACCCTGGGCCGAACGGGTGACGAGCACGACCCGGCGGTTGCCGGGATGTTCGGCGAGCACGCGCTTGAGTTCGTTGGCGAAAGACGGCCGCATGGACTCCGGCACTTCGACCAGGATGCGTTCCTGCTCGGAGCCGGCGCGGCGGGCGGAACCGAACGTTCCAGACCCCGACGACACCGCCATAGTGAGCATGTGTTTCAGATTCTCAGCCGTCTCCGGCGTGATCACGTAAGCCGCGTCACACAGCAATTTGGGTTCATTGTCTTTTTCGGAATATTTCCCCTGGATGATGACCGCGGCATCCTGGACCCACATCTCGGGATTCTTCTTGAAGATCGACGGGAAAACGACCACTTCGACGGAGCCCGTGACGTCGCCGACCTGGGCGAAGACCATGGGCTCGTTCTTCTTCGTGAGGATGTGCTTCTCCGTGAAGATCACGCCGCCGATGAAGATCGGGCCGGACTGGCCGCGCTTCGCTTCCATCTCCGAGACTTTGGTGAGCAGGTCGCCGAAATATTCGGCGTCCTCGCGGAACGGATGTTCGGAGACGTACAGGCCAAGGAGTTCGCGCTCCCAGGCGAGCTTCTCGCGCTTGGTGGCCGGCGGAACTTCCCGGAGCGTCATCGGCGCGCGCTCGGCGGCGACTGCGCCGGCCGCGAACAGGTTGAACTGGCCGGAGTCGGCGTCCTTCACCGCGGCCTTGTGATAGGTCAGGATGGTCTCGATGTTCGCGAGCAGCTGGTTGCGTTCGCCGAGCGAATCCAGGGCGCCGGAACGGATCAGCGCCTCGAGCGACTTCTTGTTGAAACTCTTCGTCCCGACGCGCGCGGCGAAATCGGCGATGTCCTTGAAGACCTGGCCGCTCCGCGCGCGCTCGGCGATGACCGCTTCGATCATGTCCGTACCGAGATTCTTGATGGCCGACAGGCCGAAGCGGATGTGCTGGTCGTCGATGTAAGTGAAATCGTTGCCGGAATGGTTGACGTCCGGCGGCAGCACTTCGATGCCCATCCGTCCGCACTCGGTCACGGCGCTGGTCACGGTCTCCATGTCGCCGGACGCGGACTCGGCCGAAAGCACGGCCGTCATGAACTCGGCCGGGTAGTTAGCCTTAAGATAGGCGGTGTGGTAGGCCACGACGGCGTAAGAAGCAGCGTGCGCTTTGTTGAAGCCGTAAGCCGCGAACGGTTTGATCAGCTCCCAGATCTGGTCGATGGTCTTCGGAGCGACGCTGTTCTTCTTGCAACCCTCGCGGAATTTGACCTCCTGCTTCGCCATCTCCTCCGGGATCTTCTTGCCCATGGCCTTGCGGAACTTGTCGGCCTCCATCCAGTCGTAGCCCGCGAGGTGGATGGCGGTGAGCATGACGTCGTCCTGATACACGAGCAATCCCAGCGACTCCTTCATGTAGCTCTCGGCGCGGGGCTCGAAATACTGGATGAGCGTCGGATCGTGCTTGCGGCGGATGTATTCGGGGATGGATTCCATCGGACCCGGACGGAACAGCGCCACCATGGCCATGATGTCGAAGATGGTCGTCGGTTTGAGTTCTTTGAGATAGCGCGTCATGCCCGAGCCACCGAGCTGAAAGAGGCCAGTGGTCTCGCCGCGGGCCATGAGCTCGAAGGCTTTCTTGTCGTCGAACGGCAACTTGTGCAGGTCGATGTCAACGCCCTTGGTGCGCTTGATGGTCTGGATGGCCTGACCGAGGATGGACAGGTTGCGGATACCGAGGAAGTCCATCTTCAGCACGCCGACGCCGTCTTCGCCGACCGCGTTCATTTCGAACTGGGTGATGATCTTGTCGCCGCCGGGCTCGCGCTGCAGCGGGACGTAATCCGTGAGCGGCGCCGGGGCGATGACGACGCCGGCCGCGTGCACCGACACGTGCCGCGCGCAGCCTTCGACCTTCCTCGCGAGCTCGATGGTCTGGGCGACCGACGGGTCGGTGTCGATGAGATCCTTGAGTTCCGGAGTTTCCTTGACGGCCCGATCGATGGTCATGGTGAAGCCCTGGCTGCCGAACGGGATCAGTTTCGCGACCCGATCCACGAGCGACAGCTGCAGGCCGAGCGCGCGGCCGACGTCGCGGACCGCGGCGCGGGCGGCCATGGTGCCGAACGTGCCGATCTGGGCCACGCGGTCGCTGCCGTATTTTTGCGTGACGTAAGCGATGACCTCGTCGCGGCGGTCGTCGGCGAAGTCCACGTCGATATCCGGCGCGGAGGGGCGGAACGGGTTCAGGAAGCGCTCGAACGGCAGCTTGAAATAGAGCGGGTTCACCGGGACGATATCGATGGCGTAGGAGACGAGCGAGCCGGCGGCCGAACCGCGGGTGGTGGAGACGATCCCCTGCTCGCGGGACCAGTGGACGTAATCGGAGACGACGAGGAAATAGACCGCGTAGCCTTTCTTGGCGATGACCTCGAGCTCGTAGTCCATGCGCTGGCGGATGTCGTCCGTGATCTCCGGGATCTTCGTGGCGATGCCGGCGTAGGCGCGCTCGCGCAAGACCGTGTCAAAGGTCTGGCCCTCCGGGATCGGGTACGCGGGGAATTTCCATTTGCCGATCTCGATCTCGACCGTGCAGCGCTCGGCGATCTTCGCGGTGTTCTCTACGGCCTCGGGGATGTCGGCAAAGGCTTTCTCCATCTGCTCGCCGCTCGTGAACGAATAATCCACGCCCGTCGAGCGGTCGCGGTCATCCTGGTGGACGGTCTTGCCGGCGCCGATGCAGACGAGGACGTCATGGGCCTCGGCGTCGTCCGGCGTGAGATAGTGGACATCCTTGGTCGCGACGAGCGGCGCGCCGGTCTCTTTGGAGAGTCTGACCAGGTCGGCGTTGCGCGCGCGCTGTTCGTCGAGCTCGGGGTGATCCTGCAGTTCCAGGAAAAAATTATCCGGTCCGAAGATCTCGCGGTATTCCTTGACGAGCGCGACGGCCTTGTCCCAATCGAGCGCTTCGAGCGCCTTGCAGACATCGCCTTTGAGACCGCCAGAGAGGCAGATGATCCCTTTGCCGTACTGGCGCAGCAGATCCTTGTCCACGCGCGGCTTGTAATAAAAACCGTCGAGATGCGCGATGCTCGTGAGTTTGAGGAGGTTCTTGTAGCCATCGAGATTCTCGGCCAAAAGCACGATCTGGAACGGCCGGTCGTCGATGCGCGGCCGGCGGTCGGAGATCTTGTTGGCCGCGAGATAAGCCTCGAAGCCGATGATCGGCTTGATCTCGGCTTTCTTGCAGGCTTTATAGAATTCAATGATGCCGTAAAGCGCGCCATTATCAGTGATGGCGCAGGCGGTCATGCCCAGTTCTTTGGCCCGCTTCGCGAGCGCGTCCGGCTGCGGCAGGGCCTTGAGAAGCGAGTACGAGCTGTGGACGTGGAGATGGACGAATTTGGAGGACATTTTCGGACGTTGCCAGTGGAGTATTTCTAAGCCCAAGTGTACTTAATTCCGGACGTTCAGGGAAGCGGGGTGTGGGAGCGGTGGAGTGCTGGAGTGCGGAAGTGCTGGAGTGCTGGAGTTTGTGTCGATCTCCCCGACTCCAGAACTTCAGTACTCCTACACTCCGTCTCTCCCGCACTCCCCCACTTCCATCCTCGGTGCCTGACACCGAGGGGACAGACATCGCAGGTTACGACATCATTTTTAAGCTTATTCAATGACGCTTCGGTGTCAGGCACCAAAGGTGCCTGACACCGAAGGACTCCCACACTCCGTCTCTCCCTGACTTCGCCTCTCCCCAACTTCGTCTCTTTCACTAAAGAAAAGCGCCGGGCCGCAAGGGTGCGGTCCGGCGCTAAGGTGTGGCGCGGGCGTTAGGCTTTGAGAATGAACCAAGTTCCCGGCTCGTCGATCTTCTCCCCGATGATGGGATTCTTGGCCGCGAAACGGATGCTCGATCCGAGCTTGGCAGCCTGCGTGTCGTCGTTGGTGAAAGTAAAACCAAGACGAGCGAAGCACAGATCGTAGAGTTCCCGGTGGATGATCCAGAGGTCGTGCCCAAGGCTGCTCCGAAGGCTGTCCTCAAGATCGCTTCGGAGGTGGAGCATCGCCGAGCTGATCTCGATGCTGCGCCAGCGATCGGGCGCGAGGCGCGACCTGAGGCGGTCGCTGAAATCAATCAGCTGGAGATTCCCGAACAGCGACTCGGTCTCCGAATGCAGCTGGGCGGCCGAAAGGAAAACGATTTTCTGGACCTCTTTGCCCGTAGCCATCCCGATGACCCAGCTAGCCACGAATTCGTCAGGATCGTCTCCGAAGATGAACTTGCCGGACTCGACCTGCTGGAAGAGATCTTCAAGGTCAGCCACGGCCTGTTGCGCCTGGTCGGCGCTGACATTGTGAGTTGTAAGGAGCTGCTTGAGCTGTTGGCGATTGACGGTCATGATCCACTCCTTTTACCGACTGTTTTGCGATTTTGCGGCTGGTCCGGATACTCCCCGGAATTAAATGGTCACTTTTTATAATGACCCGTCAAATTAGCAAAAAAAGGCGCTGGTGTCAAGGTGGCTGGGAGATACGGAGTCAAGGAGTGACGGAGTCATGGAGCTATCAAATCTCCCTGACTTCGTCTCTCCATGACTTCAGCACTCCAGCACCCCCGCACTCTCCATCTTCCTGTGCCCCCCTCGGTGCCTGACACCAAGGGGACAGACATCGCAGGTTACGATATCATTTTTAAGCTTATTCAATGACGCTTCGGTGTCAGGCACCAAAGGTGCCTGACACCGAAGGACGGAAGTACTGGAGCCCGAACATCTCCCCTGACTCCGTCTCTTTCGCTAAAGAAAAGCGCCGGGCCGCAAGGGTGCGGTCCGGCGCTAAGGTGTAGCACTGGCGTCAGGCTGTGAGGACGATCCAGGTGCCGTGCTCTGCGGCTTTCTGGCCGAGAACAGGATTCGTCGCCATGAGCCTGATGAGCGGCACAAGCTCAGTCGCCTCCGTCTTTCTGCCGACCAAGAGCAAACCCAGGTAGCAGAAGAGACAATACCAGTAATTATTCCTGAGTCGGCCGTCGATCGTGGTCCCGGTCAAACTCTTCAAAAAACTGAACCACTGATCATGCCGGAGCTTGGCCCAGAAGTTCTGGCCAGGATTGGAAAGAATCGAACCAAAGCTCTCCTGAAGGCAATCACCCAGACCGGCGCTGAGTTTTTCACCCAATGCTTCGTTCAGGCCGCAGATATATCTGAAACCCAAGTGCGAAGCCAGGCTCGGCCCGAAACTCTTATTGACGCAGTCCGTGAGAGCGATCTCGGACATCCAATCCGGCTTGTCGAGCGGCTGTGAAACGGACAGGAACGCCACTTTTTCGACCGGCAAACCCGTGGCCATCCTGATGGCCGCCGCGGCCGCCTCATGATCGGACCCGGCGCTGATCATGAACTCCCCGGTCTTGGCCCACTGGCACAGCAAAGCCAGATTAGCCATAACGTCGACGATGTCGACTTGTCTGACGCCGTGCTTGGTAAGGAACTCCTTCAGACGCTTGCGATTGAATGGCATCCGCACCTCCTATGTCTGACGCGATTACATACAATCCGGGCTCCATGACTGGAACCATCGACTCGAGTATGAGCGACTGGAAAAATTAGCGTATTTTAGGTGTTTTGTCAAGGTGGCCGAGGAGGAGTGGGGTGATTTGAGAGAGTGCAGGAGTGAGGGAGTGCTGGAGGGCTGGAACGACGTGGCGGAATCAAAAAAAGCAAGCCACGAAGGCTTGCTTGAGGCGAGCATCTAAACCAGACGCTCGAAGTGTTTGAGGACCGCTCGTTCGAGCTGTGACTTGAGTTCCAAGCCTTCCTGAAACTCCAGCCGCAGGATGTTGGCGCCGCCGGCGATCCAAAGACGGGCCGCTTCCGGGTCGTCGAGCTTGGCCAGCTCTGCGGCGCTGACGCCGTCGTCAGGTCCGATCGACGCGGTATCGGTCAGGCAAAAGGCCAGCCATACCGCCTTGCCGCCGGCCTGCATCCTGACCGCGAGCCGCGGGAACATCTCCGGTTGCGGCGGATCGTAGACCCCGGCGACGGCTTCGAGCCGCTGAGCCGCGACCTCGGCGCGCACCTTGGCCGCTTCACGGATCTCACCGGCCGCGGCATCGAAACGCTTTTCAGCCTGGGCTTGGTAAAGCGCCAGCGCGCCGGCCGGATCATCCTTGATCGTCTGAACGCGAGCCGCTCCCCCGTCGCCCAGCAGTTTGATCTCGCCCGCAGCGCACAGTTGGAGCGTCCGCTCGGCGCCGATCTTCACCTGCGCACGCGCCTCCTCGAGACGCCGCTCGACGGTCGCGACATGATCACTGTCTGCCTGCTCGTCGACCGGCTGGTTCTCGATACCGGCGCGGTTCCAGGCCAAGCCCTCCTTCAGGGACAGGTACAGATCCTTCTTGGCCAATGCCTGGCGATAAGCCTCGGCGACTTCAGGCGTCGGCTCGGGCGAAGCTTGATACATTTTCTCGATGACCGAGAACATGGCTTCGTCGTGGCCGGAGAATTGCCTGGCCATGGCTTCGGACTTGTCACCCGATTCCGCGCCCTCGCCTTCGAACAAGGTCTCGGGCCGGAAACGCGGCCGGCTGAGATCAATGATCGGCAGGCCGTTCGCGCTCACCGGACCGTCCCAGGCCGCGAGCTTGGCGTCATACGCCTGGCGCGCGGCGGGATCGGACAGCAGTCTGTAAGCCTCGACGATGAGCCGCGACTTCTCCAGAGCCGCCTGCTTCATTTCCGGCGCCAGACCTTCGTAGCGGTCCGGGTGGTATTGAAGCTGCTTTTCGCGGTAGGCGCGATGAAGGTCGTCGGACGAAGCGTCACGGGCAACGCCCAGCAAAGCATAGTAGTCGATCAGATAATCCAGCCCCTGAATAGCGTCCATGTTGGCCTCCGGGTCGGGTAAGTGAAAGGAACGACAGGTAAATCTTCCATGAAAACCGGCGATTGTCAATGAAAGGTGGGACGAGAGAGTGCGGGAGTGCAGAAGTGCAGGAGTCATGGAGTGATCAAATCTCCCTGACTTCGTCTCTCCCTGACTCCGAGACTTAACCACTCCCACACTCCCCCACTCCTACACTTCAGCACTCCAGCACTCCCGCACTCTCCGGCACAAAAAACGCCCCCGCTGGGGGGCGCTGCTGGTGAAATTTATTCTTCCTGCGAGCTGGTTTTTTTCTTGCCCGCGCGGCGTTTCTGGGCGCGCTCCTGCATCGCCCACATGACGATCTCTTTGACCGCCTGGGCCAGGATCGTGAGCGACGCGGCCGAATGTTCGAATTTTTCCTTGATCGTGTGCGTGACATCCTCGACCTTGGTCACCGCGTTCTTCACCTGGCGCACCAGCGCTTCGGCATCGCGGAACAGCGCGATCCAGTAATAAAGCAGCCGGGAAAGAAAGATCGTGAGCCAGAGCGCTGAGAGGGCCAGGACCACGAACAGCAGGTCTTTGGTGGTTTCGAGGGTCATAAATAAGGTCAACTTAAGAACTTATATCTGAATTATACCACCAGCTGGCCCAGCGACCTAATAGCCGACCAGCCATCAAAAACAGTCTGGCCCGGCGAATAGAAAACGACCCCATCCAGACGGACGGGGTCGTATTATGCTGAGGGTGCCGAACCAAGGAGGCAATCCGTCACTGACAGAGACGGGGTCGCTAGCTTAGTTGCATTCGCCCAAATTATCGTTGTGCACCAAGTGCACATTGGCGGCGTAGTAGCCGACGCACATGGTGTCGGCGGAGACGGGATCGCCTGGCGGGATGTGGCAGATGTAGACTTCGCCCGCCGTGCAGGTCGCGTCGTTGCCATTGTCCGTGCTGAGCAGACACTGGCCCATCCAACAGACCAGAACACTGGAGCAGTCGGCGTCAGTGACGCAGTCGGTGGGCGGCCGCTGGCAGACGTTGTTCACGCAGACGAGCTGGTCGAAACAATCGCCGTCGGCTGAACAGGTTTCACCAAGCTGTGCTTGGCCTTCGCAGACATTGCTCACGCAAAGCTGACCTGTCGGACAATCGCCATCAACGGCGCATTCCCCTGTGACCGGTTCCGCGCAGGCGCTGCTTTCGCAGAGCAGCCCGGTTTGACAATCGCCGGTCTCAGAACAAGCTCCGCCGACCGGCTGCGGATCGCCGCAGGTACTGGTCAGGCAGACGAGTCCGGTCTGGCAGTCGCCATCCTCGGAACACGTTCCACCCGACGGTTGCGGATCGCCGCAAACGCTGGCGAGGCAAACCTGGCCCGATGAACAATCGCCATCAACAGTACAGCTCGTCACGACGACCGGTTCCGCGCAGGCGCTGCTTTCGCAGAGCAGCCCGGCTTGGCAATCGCCGTCATCGAGGCATCCGCCTCCGACCGGCTGCTTCGCCTGGCAAGCGCTGTTCAGACAGATGAGTCCGGTCTGGCAGTCGCCATCCTCGGAACACGTCCCGCCCGACGGTTGCGGATCGCCGCAAACGACGTGCAGACAGACCTGATTCTGCGGACAGTCGGCGTCAGCGGTGCAATCCACCGTGACGACCGGTTCCGCGCAAGCGCTGCTTTCGCAGAGCAGCCCGGCTTGGCAATCGCCGTCATCGAGGCACCCGCCTCCGACCGGCTGCTTCGCCTGGCAAGCGCTGTTCAGACAAATGAGTCCGGCCTGACAGTCGCCATCCTCGGAACAAGCGCCTCCCGACGGTTGCGGATCAGTACAAGCATCATGGTTGCAGATCTGCGTCGAAGAACAATCGTTGTCCTGAACACAGCTGTTGTCGGCAACCTCGGCGATGCAGGTCTCATCCTGACAGACGTAACCCGCGTCGCAATCCGCATTGCTGACGCAATCCGGAACGGTGACGTCAACGCAAGCGTGGTCAACGCAGACCTGGGTGTCTGCGCAGTCGGCTTGGTCGTTGCAACGATCAGATGTCCTGCCGGAAGGCGTCCTGCGATGGCAGCCGAAGCTCAATACTGAAACCACGATTACGAAAGCCACGAAACAATTGAATCGGAACATGTTCGCCTCCTAGTTGGGATTGTTTGGTAAAGAACGAGAACCGCATAATGTAGCAGATTTAACCTAATATGTCAAGCCTGAACCCTCCTTAATTGCCTTATTTAAGTCAAAAAACGGACCCGCAGGCCCGCTTATTTGATTGATGACTGGACGGCCGGCTAAACCCGCAACGCGGCGCCGAATCTTTCGGTCAAAATCTGCACGATACCAGCCACGGTCTTGTCGGCGTCCTCGGCCGTGAGCGTGCGGTCGGCGCTCGCGAGCGTCAGATGAAAAGCCAGGCTCTTCTTGCCGGCCCCGAGATTCTCGCCGCGATAGACGTCAAAGAGTTCCATATCTGCGACGAGCGGACTGGCGGACCTGACCGTTGCGGCAACCTCTCCGTACTCCACCCGCTCATTCACGACGATGGCCATATCGCGGCGCACTGGCGGGAACGGCGAGACCGGGATGTAGCGCTTCCCTGGCTTGGCCGCGGCCAGCGCGGAGCGCAAGTCGAGTTCGAAGACCATGACCGCGCCATCAACGCCGAACTTCTGCAACACGGCCGGATGGATCTCGCCGAGCGTGCCAAGCGCTGTTTCGCCCGCCATGATCCTGGCGCTGCGGCCCGGATGCCACAGGCGCTCATCGGCGGCGACGCGCTCCAACCGGATATCCAGCAGACCGGCCAGCTTGGCGTAAGATTCAAAAACACCCTTGATCAGACGGAACTGCTCCTCCGGCGGCAAACCATGCGCGTAATAAGCGGCCTGGAACATCGGGTGCTCGTCCGGCAACTGGCCGGCGCGGGCGGGATAAACGTTGCTCACTTCGAACAGCCGGCCCGAAGGATATGCGCCCTGATTCGCCTTGACCGCCATGAGCAAGCCCGGCAGCAGGCTGGGCCGCATGTATTCGAAATCCTGCGACAACGGATTGGCGATCTTCTGGCAGGACGCGACGTTGAAACCGCATTTTTCCAAAACCTCGGCGGACACGAACGAATAGGTCACGAGCTCCGTAAAACCGGCGCCGCGCAAGAACTCGCGGATATCATCCTCGGCGCGCAAGATCGGACTCGGCGGCTCCAGCGGAATCTCGCCCGTCGGCAGGACCGAAGGCAGATTGTGATAACCGTGGATGCGGGCGATCTCTTCGGCAAAATCACGCTCACCCTCGATGTCGCGCTCGCGCCAATACGGCACCGTGACCTCGTATTTCGCCTTATCCGCGCGGCCGCTCCGGGGCGAAATGCCGAAACCCAAGGACCGCAGGATGGCAAGCATCCGATGTTTGGGGATCTTCACGCCGATCAATTGTTCGGCCTTGGCCGGACGGAAAACGTGTTTGACTTTCTTGTGCTGGGCGACCCGCTCATCAATGACATGGCTCGCGACGCGACCGCAGGCAATCTCCTGACACAATTCCACAGCGCGGGCCAAAGAAGCGTTCGTCTGCTCGTCCGGCAGGCCTTTCTCATAGCGCAAGGAAGCATCCGTGTGCGCGTTGAGACCCCGGGCCGTGCGCCGCACGGCCACCGGATCGAAACAAGCGGATTCGAAAACAATAGTCTTAGTCTCGGCGGTCACGGACGACGCCTCGCCGCCGATGACGCCGGCGACCGCCATGGGTTTCTCCGCGTCGGCGATGACCAGGTCCTCGGCGCGCAGTTCGACCTCGCGACCATCCAGGATCTTCAGCTTCTCCCCCGCCTTGGCGGCGCGCACCACGATCGTCTGGCCGGCGATGCGCTCGTAATCAAAAGCGTGCAGCGGCTGGCCGTATTCGAGCATGACGTAATTGGTGATGTCGACGATGTTGTTGATCGGCCGCAAGCCGGAGAGGCGCAGGCGATTCTTGAGCCACCACGGCGACGGACCGAGACAGATGTTGTCGACGACCACGGCCTCATAGCGCGTGCAGAGCTTGGGTGCCAGATTCTTGACCTCGAGTTCGCGATGCTTCGCCGTCTTCGAGACCGACGGGACCACCGGCTCTTTCCAGACGAACTTCAATCCCAGGATAGCAGCCGCTTCGCGCGCGAGACCGACGACCGAAAAGGCGTCCGGCCGATTGGTGGTCACTTCAATGTCGAAAACGGTGTCATCGAGCCCTAGGGCCTTGGCGAAAGCCGTGCCTGGCTTGGCCTTGCACCAGCTGAGGTCGAGGATCTCCTTCTCGGCGTGCGGGAACGCGTCGCCGAGGCCGATCTCGGACGCGGCGCAGATCATCCCCTCGCTCTTCACGCCGCGGATCTCCGTCGGCGCGAGGATGACGGGCTCGCCCTGGCCGTGCCAGCGGACGCTCGCGCCCGCGAGCGCGACGACAACCTTCATGCCGACGCTCAGGTTGCTGCCGCCGCAGACGAGATCAATCTTCCGCTTGCCGATATCCGTTTTGACGATCCGAAGCTTGTCCGCGTTCGGATGCGGCTCAACCGCCAGGATCTGGCCGATCACCAGATGATCGTACAGCTGCGCCTGCGGATACTGCCGTTCGACCGACGGTCCGCACAACGAAACCTGGCGCGCAAAAACATCGGCGCTTCCCTTGAAAGCCACGTATTCCTTGAGCCAGTTGTAGGACGTCAGGATGTTCACAAAATCACGAAGGGATCAGGCCGCGGGCGGTTGCGGCGGCATGGCCGGACCGCCGGCGCTGCCGGCTCCCGGACGCTTGATCAGGAAATAGTACAGCAAAGCCGCGAGCCAATGAAGCTGGATCAGGATGCTCAGGACCAGGATGACGAGCCAGGTGTTCTTATCCGGCCAATCGCGCTTGGCGCAATCGATGATCATCAGCACCCAGAAGACCAGGAAACCGATCATGAGCAGGGCCGCGAGCGCGAAAAAACCGAAGAGGCCGAGGATGACGATCGGAATGGCCGCTGAATTCGCCATCCGGGTCGAACCAGCGGCCGCGGACGCGAAAGGCGCGAACGCCAGAGCGGCGGCAACGACAATCTTTCCGAAAGTCCTGGAGCTGAACATACGCCGGCTAGAATTGTTTCAGGAAATTAAAATCGCCGTTGTAGAGCTCGCGGATGTCCGGGATCTTCAATCCGGCTTTCATCATCATGGTCCGTTCCACGCCCCAGCCGAAAGCGAAACCACCCCACTCTTCGGAGTCGATGTTGCCAGCCTTGAGTACGTTGGGGTGGACCATGCCGGCGCCGCCGAGTTCGAGCCAGCCATCCTTGCAGAGGCGGCACTTGCCGCCGTCGTCGAGTCTGCCGGTGCCGTGACAGATGCCACAGGAAATATCAACCTCAAAACTTGGCTCAGTGAAGCGAAAATGGAAGGGTCGGAGCCGGGTCTTCCGCTCCGGTCCGAAAAAAGTCGCGGCGAAATAATCGAGCACGCCCTTGAGATGTGTGACGGAAATGCCTTTATCTATAAGTAACCCTTCGAATTGGTGGAACATCGGCACGTGCGAAACGTCCATCTGACGGCGATAGCACTTGGAGATGCTGATCATCCTGATCGGCAGCGGCCGGCGCTCCATCTCCCGGACCTGGCCCGAAGAAGTGTGCGGGGTGAGCACCATGCGGCCATGCTTGGGATGGCGGGGCGCGTCAATGAAGAAAGTCTCCCACTCGTCCCGCGCCGGATGATCCGGCGGCATGTTCAGCGCCTCGAACGCGTACCAATCCCAATCGACTTCCGGATGGCGGGCGCGATAAAAACCGATGCGGCTGAAGATTTCCGTGACCTCCTTGATCGCCTGGCTAGTGAGATGCAGATGACCCTCGGGCGGCCGGATCCCCGGCAGCGTCACGTCGAGCCAGCCCTCTTCGGCCAGAGCCTTGAAGGACGCGGCTTGGAGTTCCTGTCTTTTGGCGGCGAACAACGACTGCAGCCGGACCTTGGTCTCGTTCACTTTCTGGCCGGCGGCGCGGCGTTCCTCGGGAGCGAGCTCTCCTAATCCCTTGAGCAGACCCGCGAATTCGCTCTTGCGTCCGAGTTCGACCATCTCCAGCGCATCCAAATCAGCCAGGTTCTTGGCCTGGTTCAAAGCGGTCTCGATACGTTGGCTGAGTTGCTCAAGCTGTGCGAGCATAAGGTCAGGAGCCAAAAATAGAGGACGCGGCTCCTAAAATTCGGTCCCCGAATTTTAGCACATCCCGGGCCGTTATGACGAGCACCAGGGTGATCAGGATCATGAAACCGATGTTGTGGATCATCGTCTCGACCCGCGCGGCCACCGGCCGGCGGCGGAGACGTTCGAGCGCCAGGAAGAACAGGCGTCCGCCGTCGAGCGCCGGGAACGGCAGGATATTGATGACTGCCAGATTGATCGACAGGAGCGCGACGAACTGCAGCAGGTGGAGGAAGCCCATCTCCATGACCTCGGCCGTCATGACGGCGATGCCGACCGGACCCGAGAGGTCGACCGAGACCTTGTGCGCGGTGAACAGGTCGCCGATGATGCCGCCGAAAGCGCCGAAGATCGCCTTGACGAGATAACCGGTGGTCACGAGACCCTGCACCGGAGCGATATACCAGGGATAGGAGACCAGGCCCGTGCGCATGACCGCGATGCCGATGCCGGCGCGATCGGTCCCGGAAAGTTTTTCCGGCGTGACCGCGAGCTCCAGCGGTTCGCCGGAACGGACGAGGGCGAGCGTGATCGGAGCGCCTTCTTTTTCAGCGGTGAAATTGCGGAACGAGTCCGGATCAGCGACCGGCAGGGAGTCCGCCTGTGCGATGACGTCGCCGACCTTGATCCCGGCGCGGCTGGCCGGAGAATCCGGCAGCACGGAATAGACCTGAATCTCGGTGGAGATGACCCGCGCCGAGGGCGGCAGATTCTCGAGCGCCTGCGGCAGGCCGAGCATGAAGCCGGCGGAAAGCAGCATCCAAGCCAGAAGCAGGTTCATGGTGACGCCGGCGCCGATGACGAGGGCGCGCGCGCCGGTGCCGCGGGACGCGAAGCTGTCGCGATCGCGGGAATTCTCGCCGGCCTCGCCTTTGATCTTCACGAAGCCGCCGAGCGGGATCCAATTGAGGGAATAGATCGTGTCCTTGAATTTGACGCCGAAAATGCGGGGCGGAAAACCGAAGCCGAACTCTTCGACGCTGATGCCGAGCAGTTTGGCGGTCGCGAAATGGCCCAGCTCATGGACGAACACGAGCAAGGACAGGACGGCGATGAAAATCACGATGGTCCAGATCATTCGAGTTTGACCTCCTGGAGGTCGATGGGGCCGCCGAGCCAGTCAGCGGCAAGATGTGAAAAATGTCCGGTGCGGTCGCTGACGAAGAATTTCCGCCGGCCGCGCTGGTCCATCCGCCGGTCGAGTTCCGGATGCGCGGACAAGTATTCTTTCAGGGCCGCGGCGGTTTCGCGGGCCGGATCGACGAGCCGGACGTCCGGCAATTCTTTGGCGATGAGCGGCCGTAGGAACGGATAATGCGTGCAGCCGAGGATCAGGGAATCGATCCCGCGCTTCCGGAGCGGCGCGATGTATTTAGCGACAACCATGCGCGTTTCCGGCTCTTGGAGCCACCCTTCTTCAACAAGCGGCACGAAGAGTGGGCAGGCCTGACCATACACCTTTGTGCGCGGCCTGGCCAGTCTCATTTTCTCGGCGTAGATGCCGCTCTCGACAGTGGCGCGCGTCCCGATGACGCCGACCCTCCCCCGCGTCACCGCCGCGGCGCGTTCGACGGCCGGCGCGACCACTTCGAACAGCGGCACTTTCAGTTTGCGCCGCAGCGTGGCGATCGCCAGCGCGGAAGCGGTGTTGCAAGCGACGACGATGACCTTCGCGCCTTTCGAGACCAGGAACTCGGCATCCTGCAAAGAATATCTGACGACCGTCTTCGGACTTTTGTTGCCGTAGGGCGTGCGCGCGGTGTCGCCGAAATAGACCACGGAGTAGCCGGGCAATTGCCGGAATATTTCCTTGACGACGGTGAGTCCGCCGATGCCGGAGTCGAAGACGCCGATCATGTGGGAGTGCAGGAGTGCAGGAGTGCAGGAGAGACGGAGTTAATGATCTCCGTATCTCCGCCTCTCCCTGACTCCGTCTCTGTTCATTAACTTTGTCTTAAGGGAGTTGCGGAGTCAGGGAGAGACGTAGTGGCGGAGTCGGATGACTCCGTCTCTTCGCAACTCCATGACTCCGTCTCTGTCCATTAACTTTGTCTTATCAACTTCAACAGTTCCTCCCGTTTTGCCTCCATTTTCGATTTCGATTTTGCCTCTAGGTTGAGCCTCAAAAGCGGTTCCGTATTGGAGGCGCGGACGCTGAACCACCAATCCTCGCTAGGTCGATCCTGGTCCCGAAAATCCATCCTGACGCCGTCGATCCTGATGACCGCCGCAGCCTCGCGGCCGTAGACCTCTTCGACTTTCGCCAGCACCGCGTCCTTGTCCGCTACCTCGAAATTCATCTCCCCGGAATGATGGTAACGCCGGAGCGGCGCGACGAGCTCGGACAATTTCTTGCCGGTCTCGGACATCAGCTCCATCACGAGCAGCATCACGAGATCCGAGGATTCAGCATTATAAAAATCGCGGAAATAAAAATGGTTGGACAACTCGCCGGCGAAGACCGCCTTGTCCTGGCGCATCTGCGGCTTGATGAGTCCGTGCCCGACGCGGCACATGACCGCCCGGCCGCCGGCGCGTTCGATCTCTTCGGCCGCGACCAGACTCTCGCGCACGTCGTACAGGACCGCTGTGCCAGGCGGTTCTTTCTTGAGCAGCCGCGGCGCGAGCAAAGCCAGGATGAGGTCGCCGCGCACTACGTTCCCAAGCTCGTCAACGAGACCGACACGGTCGGCGTCGCCATCGAACGCCACGCCAAAATCCGCGCGCTGGCGCCGGATCTCCGCTTTCAGCGCGTCCAGGGTTTCCTCTTTGAGCGGGTTAGCCTCGTGATTCGGGAAATTGCCGTCGAGGTCTAGGAACAGGCCGGTCAGCTCGCACTTGGGCAGCCGCTCAAAGATCTCTTTGATGATGACGCCCTCCATGCCGTTACCGGTATCAACAACGACCTTGAGCGGCCGGAACTTGCTCGCGTCGACCTGGCGGAACAGCCGTTCGAGATAAGCCGCCCGGATGTCGGTCTCCACGATCTGTCCGCGGGCCTGCTCCGGATACGGTCCCTGGAGCGCCAGATCGCGCACATCGTAGATTCCGGACGCGGCCCCGATCGGCATCACGTCGCCGTGGCACAATTTGAAACCGTTGTACTGCTTGGGGTTGTGCGAGGCCGTGACCATCACGCCGGCGTCGTGCAGTTCGTAGTCGCCGACCGCGAAGTAGAACATCGGGGTCGTCACGAGTCCGACGTCAATGATATCCGCGCCCTGCCCCAGGACGCCGTCGGCGAAGGTCTCGAAAAGCTGTGGCGTCGACTCGCGCATGTCCTTGCCGACCACGAGCGTCTTGGCGCCGGTGAACCTGACTGCGGCCTGGCCGACCAGCCTGGCGCCGGCAGCGTCGAGTTCGGTCGGCACCACGCCCCGGATGTCGTAAGCCTTAAAGATCTTCGGAAGCAGGGTCATATTTACTTATTATTATCCGGAGGTCGCGGGCGCCAAATCTTCCACAGCCGCCTATTTTGACCTCAAGAGGCGTTTTCCGTATAATTCATAATATAGTATCTATAAATAAGTAAGCAACTCTAATCGGTTTTGGCCCGTTTGCGGCCGCCTACAACGCGTTATGTCAACCCCTACTCTCATCCTGCTGGTCGTCGGCCTGGTCGTTGCCGCAGCCGTCGTCTGGATCGTCGCCGTCTATAACGGCCTGATTACTCTCAAAAACCGCACCGAGGAAGCCTGGTCCGACATCGACGTGCAGCTCAAGCGCCGCTATGACCTGATCCCGAACCTGGTCGAGACCGTCAAAGGCTACGCTCGCCACGAATCTCAGACCATGGAGAAGGTCATCGCGGCCCGCGCCGCGGCCATGGGCGCTCAGACCACCGCCGCCAAAGCTGACGCCGAAAACGCGCTCTCCCAGACCCTGAAGTCGCTCTTCGCCGTCGTCGAAGCCTACCCGGACCTCAAGGCCAACCAGAACTTCCTCCAGCTCCAGGACGACCTGAAGGACGCCGAAGACAAGATCCAGGCCGCGCGCCGGTTCTACAACGCCAACGTCCGCGACTTCAACACCAAGATCGAGGTTTTCCCGGATAACATCATCGCCAGCAACCTGAACTTCAAGAAATACGATTTCTTCGAGATCACGAACGCCGCCGAACGGGAGAACGTGCAGGTGAAGTTCTAAAATGAAGTTACGGAGTCAAGGAGTTACGGAGAGACGGAGTCATGGAGCATCTGATTCTCCCCCCGCTCCGCCACGTCGTTCGCGAACGACGTGACTCCGTCTCTCCCTGACTCCCCTGCTTCCCTCATGACCACCTACGACTTCGTCGCCGCCAATAAAAGAAAGACCGCTCTGCTCATGGCGGTCTTCTTGGCGGTCGTGATCGGCCTCGGCTGGTGGCTGGACCGGACCTATAATGGCGGCGGATTCTACATCGCCCTTGCCGTCATCTATTCGACCGGCTCGGCGCTCGTGAGCTACTACGCCGGCGACAAGGTCGCCCTCGCCACCTCCGGCGCCCGGCCGGTGACCGAGACTGACAATCCCTATCTCGTGCGGATGGTCGACAACCTCTGCATCTCGGTCGGCCTGCCGAAGCCGCGTGTCTACGTCATCGACGACCCGGCGATCAACGCCTTCGCGACCGGCCGCGATCCGGCGCACGCTTCGATCGCCGTCACGAGCGGCGCGATCCAGAAACTCGCCAACGAGGAACTCGAAGGCGTGCTGGCCCACGAACTGTCCCACATCCGCAACTATGACATCCGGCTCATGATGATGGTCGTAGTCCTCGTCGGCACCGTCATGCTGCTAGCCGACTGGTTCTTCCGGATCTCTTTCTCCGGCCGCAACCGGCGCGATAACGACCATGGCGGCAACGGCCTGTTCGCCATCATCGGCCTCGTGCTCGTGATCCTGGCTCCGATTCTCGCCCAATTGATCAAGTTCGCTGTTTCCCGACGGCGCGAATATCTGGCCGACGCTTCCGGCGCGCTCATCACCCGCTTCCCCGAAGGCCTGGCCCGTGCGCTCGCCAAGATCGAAGCGGACGCGCGACCGCTGGCCGGCGCTTCGGCGGCGACCGCTCATCTCTACTTCGCCAATCCCTTTTCCGGACGCGCCGTCGCCAATCTTTTTTCCACTCACCCGCCGATTGCGGAACGCATCGCCGCCCTGGCGAAAATGTCCGGTCCGACGAATATCTAATCAGATATCGGGGCCGAGGAGCGCTGAAGCCGGAAGGACTCCGGCGCTCCCCGATTCCCATATTCTCAAACTTCCCCACTCCTTATGGCCGACATCCTCGAAAAATTCACCGCGCATCTGAAGAACGTCCTGGCCAAGGGCTACTCCCTGGCCGTGGAACTCGACTCGCTGTCGATCGGCCCCGAACATCTGCTCCTGGCGCTGCTCCAGCAGAAAGGCAGCGTCGGCGGCGAGCTGCTGCGCAAGACCGAAGTCGGCACCGAGGAGATCCGCCGCGTGCTGCGTCTCTCCGACGAGCTGCTGCGCCGCGACGGCGGCGACGCCTCGGGCGGCGGCCCTCGGCTGTCCGCGGACGCCAAACGCGCCGTCGAAAAAGCCGTGCTCACGGCCAACGTCAACGAACACAAATATGTCGGCACCGAACACCTGCTCGCGGGAATCTTGCAGATCGACTCGCCGGCCATCGAGGCGATCCTGAGCGAGCAGAACATCAACTCGGCCGAACTGCGCGCCAAAGTGGATACGATGCTCAAGAGCACTTCCAAATTCCCGGAGATCACCGAGACCTTCGAGGGTTCCAAGACGCCCAAGGACCGCAAAAAAGAACTCGCCGAAGATGAAGCCGCGAAGACCGACGCCAAGAAACGTCCGACCGCCAAATCGCCGAAATCCCAGGCGCTGGAATTCTTTTCGGTCGACCTCACCGACCGCAAGGCTCAGGAAAACATCGACCCGGTCATCGGCCGCGACAAAGAGATCGAGCGGCTGGTCCAGATCCTCTGCCGCCGCACGAAGAACAACCCCGTGCTGCTGGGCGAGGCCGGCGTCGGCAAGACCGCGATCGTCGAAGGGCTCGCCAAGCGCATCCTCGCGGGCGACGTGCCGGAGGTGCTCGCTGGCAAGCGCATCCTGTCTTTGGACCTCGGCATGATCATCGCCGGCACCATCTATCGCGGCGAATTCGAGAGCCGGGTCAAACAGATCATCGACGAGGTGAAAAGCGATCCGGACATCATCCTGTTCATCGACGAACTGCATAACATCACCGGGGCCGGTTCGACCTCGGGTTCGCTCGACGCCGCCAACATCCTGAAGCCGGCGCTCGCCCGCGGCGACCTGCGCTGCATCGGCGCCACGACGCCGGCCGAATTCAAGAAAAGCATCGAATCCGACGCCGCGCTCGAGCGCCGCTTCCAGCCGATCATCGTCGAACCGCCGTCGCCCGAGGTCACGGTCGAGATCCTGCGCGGCCTCCGCGATAATTACGAACACTACCACGGCGTGAAGATCACGGACGACGCCATCGAAGCGGCGGTGAAATTCTCCGACCGCTACGTGCAGGACCGCTTCCTGCCGGACAAGGCCATCGACCTCATGGACGAAGCCGCCGCCTGCGTCCGCGTGTCATACCATGGCGAAACCGACGCCAAGAAACTCCAGGCGCTGGAAGATGATCTCCAGAAGATCGGCCGCCGCAAGCAGAAAGCCGTCACGACCGAGAATTTCATCGAGGCACTGGAATTGCAATCGAAGGAAAAAGCGCTCGAAGCCGACATCGCCGGACTGAAGCGTCAGGACAAAACCGGCCGCCGTCCGGTCATCGGCGAGATCGGCCGCCGGGACATCGCCGCGGTAATTTCCCGCGCCACCGGCATCCCGATCACCGACCTGTTGAAAGAAGAAAAGGCCCGCCTGCTCAAACTCGAGGAGACGCTCCGCGCCCACATCATCGGCCAGGACGAGGCGGTCACAGCCGTGGCGGAACTCGTCCGCCGCGCCAAAGCCGGCATCGCGAGTCCGAACCGGCCGCTCGCCTCTTTCCTGTTCCTTGGCCCCTCGGGCGTCGGCAAGACCGAACTCGCCAAGACCCTGGCCGTCGAGGTCCTGCAGGATCCGGAAGCGCTCGTCCGCATCGACATGTCCGAATTCGCCGAGGGTTTCAACGTCTCGAAACTCATCGGCGCGCCAGCCGGCTACGTCGGCTACAAGGACCGGACCAAACTCACGGACGTGGTCAAGCGCAAACCGCACTCGATCGTGCTGTTCGACGAGATCGAGAAAGCCCACGGCGAGATCCATAACCTGCTGCTGCAGATCCTGGAGGACGGGCACATCACCGACGCCACGGGCCGCAAGATCAATTTCAAGAACGCCATCATCGTCATGACCTCGAACGTCGGCGCCAGCAAGATCGGCCAGACGGACATCGGCTTCGGCTCGGCGAACGCCGGCGAATACAGCGCGGACCAGATCCGCGACGCGAACTCCGAGGTCATGAAGGAACTGGAAAGATCCTTCCGGCCGGAATTCCTGAACCGCATCGACAAGATCATCTCTTTCAAACCGCTGGCGAAGAAAGATCTGGAATTCATCGCCCGCCTACAGCTCGGCGAGCTCGCCGGTCGGCTCGAACGCGACTACGGCATCAGACTCGCGGTCGACGCCAAAGCCGCGGAACTCATCGCCGAGCGCAGCTGGAACCCGCTCTACGGCGCCCGCGGCGTGCGGCGGCAGATTCAGGACCTGATCGAGAATCCCCTCTCCCGCGAACTGCTCGCTGAAAAATTCGTCCGTGGCGAAACTGTGACGGTCAAACGCAAAGAAGATCAATTGATCCTGGCTAAGCGCCAAACCCATGCCCGCGTCGCCGGCTGAACAATCGAGACCGGAAGCACTGAACGACGGCGCCGCGCGCCGCCGCCAGCTTGAGACGCAAAGATTGTCCGCGCTCGCCGCTTCGACGTCCCAGCGGATATCCCTGCCGGCGGACCGATCGGAATCACTGCCCGTCGGCGATGACGGTTCAGCGCGAGGACGTCGCAGCCAGCTCGAAAACCAAAGATTGCAGACCGTCCGCGCCCAGTCGTCCGAAACCCAGACGGCGGCGACAAACGGCAACGCCGAAGCGGCTGCACAACCAACCTCGAAATCCGGCGGCGGCCAGGCCACCATCAACAAAGCCGTGAAAGCGATGACTAAGCGTTACATGATCTACGCAGGAATCGTCGGCTGGTACTTCCTGGATATAACCGGCACGATCCACCTCATGATCCATAAGTTTCTCACCGATCGGCATGTCATTGATGCCGCCGCGGCTTTCCAGAATTCACCCTCGACCGGTGCCGCGATAAGCATGGCTGGCGGTCCGAGCATTCCGGAGGGGCTCCAAAAGATCCTTAAAAAAGCCGACTTGTTACTGAGGGTTGAGTGGTTGCTGGCGTCGCTGTTGCTGTCCTTGCAGTTATTCGTATATCTGATCATCCTCGCGATCTCCACGATCACGATCGCATGTTCCAACCCGTTAACCGCCACTGTCTGCGCTTACGCGGCCATTAAAATCGCCTTCTAAACAGCCGAACCGGATCAACCTTATGAATTTCAAAAAGATACTTTTACTCCTCGGTCTGCTCGCGATCGCCGTCGGCGTCGGCTTTTTCATCTATTATCTTTTCTTCGGTCCGGTCGGCGGACCCGCGATCGTCGCGCCGCCAGCCGCGAACGTCAACGCTCCGGTCACGCCGCTGCCGCCCTCCCCGACCGGCGGGCCAGCCCGGCCGACCGCGCCGGTAACCGGAGAATTGCCGCCAGGCCTGTCCGCGGTGGCGAACGGCGGACTGACACTCGTCAAACCGGTCACCAACGCTCCGGCCACCGGAGCCGCAATCACGAGCAACGGCGACCTCAGCTACTACAACCGCACTGACGGAAAATTCTACCGCCGCCTGCCCGACGGCCAAGTGGTCCCGCTGTCCGAGAAAGTCTTCTACAACGCCTCTGGCGTGACCTTCGACCCGGCCGGCAGTAAAGCCATCATCGAATATCCCGACGGTTCGAATATCATGTACGACTTCAACAGCAGCCGCCAGGTCACGCTGCCGGCGCATTGGGAAGCCTTCGATTTCTCCCCGTCCGGAGAGCAGATGGCCGCGAAAAGCATCGGCACTGACGCCAGCAACCGCTATCTGGTCATCTCGAACCCCGACGGCAGCGGCGCGCGAGCCGTCCAGGAACTCGGCGAAAACGCCGACAAGGTCAATGTCGCCTGGTCGCCCAGCAATCAGATCGTCGCCACCGCGAGCACTGGAGAATTCCAAGGACTCGACAGCCGCGAGATCTTCTTCATCGGGCAATATCATGAGAACTTCAAATCCATGACGGTCGAGGGGTTCGATTTTCGGCCGCGCTGGTCGCCGACCGGCGAACAGTTGCTCTACAGCGCCGCGAGCACCCGATCCGATTACAAGCCGACCTTGTGGCTGGTCGACGCGAGCGGCGACAACATCGGCAGCAACCGCCACACTCTGAACGTGAATACCTGGGCTGATAAATGCACCTTCGCGGACAGCGCCACCGTCTTCTGCGCCGTGCCGACCAGCATGCCGCGCGGCGCCGGCCTACAGCCCGCTGTCGTCGATGATACGCCGGATAATATCATCAAGATCGACCTGATCACCGGCTTGCAGACCAAGATCGCCGAACCCGAAGGCAGCCACACCATCAAAGAACTCATCCTTTCGCCGGACGGCAAGACCCTCTATTTCACCGACAAGGCCAGCGGAATCCTGAACGAGATCAAGCTGCAGTGACGATCCGGCAATACCTGATCCCACCACCATGCGCAAACCTTCCATCTTCATCGCCATCACCGGACTGATCGCCGCCCTGGTCCTGTTCCTCTATGCGCTGTCGGCCCTGCCTCCGGAAAACCCGGAAGCGAAAAAAACCGACCTCGGCTCCGGCGCGGCCGGAACCACCGCGGCTGGCACGCTGACGCAACCCAAGGTCGAATTCGGAAATCCCATGCGCGGTCCGGCCAACGCCCCGGTCACGATCGTCGTCTTCGGCGACTATCTTTGCGCCCCCTGCGCGACGCTCGACGGCTGGCTCGGAGAGATCACTAAGGAATTCCCGGATTCGGTGCGCGTGGTCTGGAAAGATTTCCCCCACTCGACCAACCAACTGACGACGGGAACCGTGGCCGCCATCGCCGCCCGCTGCGCGGCTGCCTATGGAGCTTTCTGGGAATATCACGACCGGCTGCTGGCCGAAGCCCAGAGCCTCGACCAGAGTACCTATGGCCGCATCGCGTCCGAGCTGGGGCTTGATCTGGATTCTTTCACGCGCTGTCTCAATGACCGGTCGACGCTGCCGCTCATCGAACGCGACATCAACGAAGGGATCGGGTTGAACATCGATTCGACGCCTTACGCCTTCATCAACAGCCAGCGGATGTCCGGCGCGGAAAGCTATGTTTCCCTGCATCAGCTGGTCGCCGACGAACTCGCGAAAGCTCCGGCCAAAACCCTGGATTTCAAATAACGCCTGACCTATGACCGATCGGCAAATGAAAAAAGCGGCGCTGCTGCCGATCGTCCTGATCGCCGGCTGGCTGCTCTTGGGGACCGCCGCGGCGCTCGCTCAACAGGAGGCGACGTCTTCGCGACCGACCGTCACCTCTGACGTCAACACCGGCATCACCATCACTCCCGGCACCAGGCCGCAACCAGCCGTGTCCAGCGCGCCGACGCTGAGCGTCCCCGTGCCGGACATCCAGCTGCAGTCTCCCCGACTGATCGAGGTCGAAGGAAAAAAATACATCGACATTCCCTGGATCGCCGACTATGTCGCCGGCGCTTTCAAATACGCAGTCGGCATCGCCGCGATCCTCGCCGCGGTCATGATGATGATCGGCGGCTTCCAATATCTCACGGCCGGCGGCGACACCGGCCAGGTCATGAAAGGCAAAGAAAAGATAACCAATGCCATCCTGGGCCTTTCCATTCTCCTGGCTTCCTACCTCGTCCTCGCCACGGTCAATCCGGAACTGGTCAATCTGAGCGCTCTCCGGGTCCGTTATATCGAGACGGTCAGCTTCAAGCTTGAAGCTGACATGTTCGAGGCCGAAGAACTCAACGCTCTGCCGCCGGGAACCCGGGTCTGCGGTCAGGGAGCCGACGTCATGGCCATGCGCGCTGACTGCCGCCGGTGGTGCGCGGCGCACCCGGACCCGAGGACCTGGCCCGAATATCCGACGAGTCTGGTGCCGCTGACCGAGGCTATTCCCCAAGACATCCCCGGGGTCAAGCCGAACATGGGCACCTACGCGACCCCTGACATGATTGCGGCTTTGCGCCGGGTCGGCGAGATAGCGACTGGCAGGAACTCGAACTACTACGTCGTTGTCACGTCTTCGGGCCGGAGACTGAGCACCATATTAGGCCTCATCTGCGCGACCTTCGAACCGACCTCCGGAAAAGATCCGAATGATTATCTGTTCAGCCTGATCGGGCCGCCGAACACCACGCCGCGAGGCCACGCGGCCGGCCGGTCCGTGGACCTCTTCCTGTGCGACAAGTCCGGCGCGCAACTACTGACCTGCGGCGCCAGGACCAATCCCCGGGACCCGAACTACCAGGGCAACTCCGAGTGGCGCGAAGGCGCCCAGATCCTGAGCCAGATCATGACCGAGGCCGGCTTCACGCGCTATGCTAAAGAGATCTGGCATTTCGATCTGGGCGGCAACGGCTGTTCCTATCCGAGCTGCCCCTTCCCGCCGCCCCGATGATCCCGCGGCCGGAAAAACTTGACAGCTGCCGTCCAAAAAAGTAACTTCGCCCCGTCTTATGCCCAAACAATCACAGACGGTCTATCTCTGTTCCAAATGCGACGCCCAGAGCCCCAAGTGGACCGGGCAATGTTTGGAATGCGGCTCCTGGGGCACTCTGGCGCTCGCGGTGCCGGCCGGCGGAACTGAACGCAAACAAGCGGCTCCTCGCGCGGCCGCGGCTTCAGTCAGCCTCAAGGACGTGGCCGGCAGCGGCGAGAAACGCCTGCGCTCCGGCATCGGCGAGGTCGACCGCGTCTTCGGCGGCGGCATCGTGCTCGGCTCCGTGACGCTCCTCGGCGGCGAGCCCGGCATCGGCAAATCGACCCTGGCGCTCGAACTCTGCGCCGCCCTCGCGAAGCAGACCGGCGCCAAGATTGCCTACGTCTCCGGCGAAGAATCCGCCGCCCAGGTCAAGATGCGCGCCGACCGGCTGAAGCTCGACCAGACGAACATTTTTTTCATCAATGAGACCGGCGTCGGTGCCATCGCCGGAGCGCTGGAGAAGCTCCATCCCGCTTTCGCGGTCATCGATTCCGTGCAGACCATCTACGACGAGGATATCCCCTCGGAGGCCGGCGCGGTCAACCAGCTCCGAGGTGCTGCCGCGACGCTCACCGCTTTCGCCAAACGCGCCGACCTGCCGCTGCTGCTCATCGGCCACGTCACCAAGGACGGTCAGGTCGCCGGACCGAAGACACTCGAACACGTCGTTGACGCGGTCCTGACCTTCGAAGGCGAACGCAGCCATCCGCTCCGGGTCCTGCGCTGCCTCAAGAACCGCTTCGGTTCGACTGACGAGACCGGCGTCTTCGACATGACCGAGACCGGGCTCAAAGAGATCAAGAATCCCTCCGCCTACCTGCTCGAAGAACGCCAGCCGGGCATGCCCGGCTCGGCCGTCTGCTGCGTCATCGAAGGGACGCGGCCGATCCTGATCGAGATCCAGGCGCTCGTCCGACGCACCGCTTTCGGCTATCCGGTCCGGCGGGCCACAGGCCTCGACCAGGCGCGCCTGGAGATGCTCGTCGCCGTCCTGACCAAGCGCGAGGGCGCTGACCTGGCCTCGTCCGACGTCTATGTGAACGTCGTCGGCGGACTGAAGGTCCGCGAGCCGGCCGCTGATCTCGCAGTGGCCGCGGCGATCGTCTCTGCCTACGCCGACGCTCCCTTGCCGGCCGACGCCGCCATCTGGGGCGAGATCGGACTCGGCGGTGAGGTCCGCTCCGTGATCTCGAGCGAACGCCGCGTCGCCGAAGCCGCGAGCCTCGGCATCCGCCGCATCATCACTTCCCTGCCGCGCGCCTCCAAGATCAAGATCCCCGCCGGAACCGACGTCATCGAGATCCGCTCGGTCCACGACCTCCACGCCCTGCTCGCCGGCCGCAAACCGCGCTGAGCGCCATCAAAAAAAAAAGACCGCCGGCCAATATGCCGGCGGCTTTTGTTTTCATGAATTCCGACCAGCGAGACCGGACGCGCCCCGGTCCGGCGGCTGCGGAATGTGGACGGACGCGGCCGCCCTACTCCAGGTGGACATGGCCGCCCTCGATGCGGGACAAGAGCTCGTGCGCCGCCGGCGGCAACTCGCCCCGGGATTCGGCCAGCAACAGCTCGTCGGCCGCCGTCCGCGCATCCCGGATCATCTCCAGATCGCTGAACGACGCCAGATGAAAGGTCGGAAAACCGGATTGCGCCGTTCCCAGCAGATCGCCCGGACCGCGCATCTTCAGATCCTTGTCAGCCAGGATGAAACCGTCGCTCGTGGCGGCGAGCGCCGCCAGCCGCTCCAGAGCCTCGGGCGAAGCGTCGCCGGGCAGCAGCAAGCAATGGGACTGGTGTTCGCCGCGGCCGACGCGCCCGCGGAACTGGTGGAGCTGGGACAGACCGAAACGCTCAGCACCCTCGATGCACATCATGGTGGCGTTCGGCACGTCGATGCCGACCTCGATGACCGAAGTCGAGACGAGTACTTTGGTCCGGCCGGCCAGGAACTCGGCCATGATCCGTTCTTTCTCCTCGGCCGGCAGCTTGCCGTGCAGCATGGCGGCCGGCACGCCGGGCAGATCGGTCCGGATCAGCCGTTCGTAAGCTTCGGCCACGGAAACCGAACCGTGCGCATCCGACGGATCGATGAGCGGACAGACGATGAAGGCCTGTCGCCCGGCGTCGAGTTCGCGGCGCACGGCAGCAAAAGCCGCAGCGCGGCCTGACGGCCGGACCACGCGAGTGATGATCGGTTTGCGGTCCTGCGGTTTTTCTTTCAGGAGCGAAATGTCCAGGTCGCCGTAGAAGGTCATGGCCAGAGAGCGCGGGATCGGCGTCGCGGTCATGGAAAGGAGATGTGGTTCGAAACCCGGACGGCCGGACTTGGCGCACAGCGCCTGACGCGCCCGGACGCCGAAGCGGTGCTGCTCGTCAATCACGACCAGAGCGAGCGCATGAAAGACGACAGACTCCTCGATGAGCGCGTGCGTGCCGATGACGACGTCGTAACCGCCGGTGGCGATCTTGCCGGCGAGCTTCGAGACCGCCGCCTTGCCGACCGCCGGCGCCGGGCGGCCGCGCAACAAGCCGATCTTGTAGGAATTGGTCCACAGCGCGATCCTGACGCCTTGGCCGTCCATGACCTTCCGGAGCGTCTCAAAATGCTGTTTGGCCAGGATCTCGGTCGGCGCCATGAGCGCGGCCTGATAGCCGGCCCGGGCCGCGTTGATCATGGCGATAGCCGCGACCACGGTCTTGCCGCTGCCGACGTCGCCGTCGAGGAGCCGGTGCATCGGCGTCGGCTTGTTCATGTCTTTCAGGATCTCCCAGGCCGCCCGGCGCTGATCGTTCGTGAGCCGGAACGGCAGCCGCCCGACCAAGGACCGCGTCGTCTCGAGATCGAACGGCACTTCGACGGCCCGGCTCCCCTGCCGGAACCGCCGCTGCTTGCCGACGTAGAGCTGCAGCCGCAGCATCTCATCGAAAGCCAGACGCCGCCTGGCCGCGGCCGCTTCGGCGGCGGTCTTCGGGAAATGGATGCCGACCAGGGCCTGGCTGAGGCCGATCAGTTGATGACGCCGAAGCAACGCCGCCGGCAGATGATCCGGCAGCTGGCCGGCCAATTCGCGGCAGGCGCCGACCAGCCGGCGGATGACGAACTGGCTCACGCCGGCCGCGAGCGGATAGACCGGCACGAGCGGCAGCGCGTAGACTCCGTCGCGGCGTTCGGCTTCCTCGTAAAGCGGACTGATGAGGCTGGGGCCGTATTTGTTCAGAGTGACCTTGCCGGCGAAACGATAACTTTCGCCCGCCTTGAGCTTGCTCGCGATATACGGCTGATGGAACCAGATCGCCTTGATCTGCCCGCTCTCATCCTCGAGCAAGGCCTCGGTCATGGACAAGCGGCGCTGCCGGAAACTGCGGCGCGAATTGACCCGCGCCACTTTGGCGATGATCGTGACCTGCTCGCCAGGAGCAGCGTCGGCAATCCGGCTGACCGCCGAGAAATCATCGAAACGGAAAGGATAATAATTGACCGCGTCCCAGGCGGTCTGCACGCCCAAACCAGCCAAAGCCGAACGCTGGCGGGACGTCAAACGAACGATCTTTTCGACCGGCGTATCGGCGCTGACCTTTGGTTGTACCGGGTCTTTGTCGGGCATGCGATAAGTATACCGGATTTGCGGGATCATCGTAGCTCTGGATCATACGAACCGACAGGACAGGATGTCGCCGCTGGCGGAGATACGAAAAAACCGCAAACGAGCTGGGATTTTTACGTGGCTGCGCCACGTGAACCGCAGCGTTCGTCTGGAGAAGGCCCCGTAAAGAGCTTCGCTTCGCTCAGCTCCACGGGGCACGTAAAAACCGCAGACAAGCTGCGGTTTTTACGTGGTGCGCCCGGGACGATTCGAACGTCCGACCTCGACCTTCGCAGGGGTGCGCCGCGAGCCGGCGAGCGGCGCACGGGCGGCAACGGCCGCCCCGGCTTTCGCGAGCGATACCTTATCTTGGCGAGCGAAAGCGCGGAAGACCGCTTCCTTGGAGCGCGACCCTGCGAAACGTAAAAACACCAGACAAGCTGGTGTTCTTGCGTGGTGCGCCCGGGACGATTCGAACGTCCGACCTCGACCTTCGCAGGGTCGCGCTCTATCCAAACTGAGCTACGGGCGCAGGCTAGCGGCTAGCCATTAGCTGATAGCTCCTGGCTAACTGCGCGATCAAATTTTCAGGATGCGGCTTAACGTATCGGAGAGCGGCTCATCGACCTGATCCAGATCCTCCTGGACGAAAGACCCCAGATACTTGCGGACAATGTTGGGATCCTGATCCTTGAGATCGACCGTCAGTCGCGAACCGAGAAGGCCTTTGGTCGTGATGTACAGATTCGCGGCGAACGGCGGTTCGTAGTAGAACCAGAACTTGTCGACATCCCGATAAGGATGAAAGACACTGCCGATCTCGATCCCCTCTTCTGTGATCGCGAAGGCGATCGGTGCGGGCTCGGAAACCGACGAGACGTAGATCACGAGCGCGAACATCACGATGATGAGCGCGAAGAGAAAGTTAGCAGATGACAGCGCATAAATCAAGAGCCCCAGCCCGGCCAGGATGGCGATGATATACCAAAGACGGCCGCGCTCGTGCTGAACGCCGTCGGAATACTGCCACTGAAGATAGATGCGACCGTGCGGCCCCATCAGGAATTCCGGCTGTTTGGCTTGAGTTTCTGGATCGCTATGCTTGGATCTGGGCATATTTTGACCTCAATTACTTTTATATTTATAGCATATCCGGCCCAAGCCAACCAGAGCCGCCTGATCAGGCCGGCCGTCTTGACTTTTCGGCTCAAATATGGTATGAAAACCCGTTCTTTACAAACCAAACCAACGGATGAAAGGAGAAGAGCATGTCCAAACCGAATATTTCGAAGCCGCAGCTCCTCGAAAAGATCAATGCGGTTCTGCAGGAATTCGACTTACCGCTCTGGAACGAGGCTCATCTGGGCGACGCCGAGACCGGCCAACGCGAGATCGTCGACCTGCTAGATTTCCAGGAGCAGGGACCCGGACGCGTCAGGATCAGCTTCTTGGTCGAGACTTCCGACCGCGGCCAGGCCAAGATCTCGATCAATTTCGGTCCCAGCCTCATCTGTGTCGTGCCCTATTTGCGCGTCAACCAGGGTGAGGCGTCAGACAAACGCTGGAAGATCGGCCTGATCAAGCGCTGGCTGGTCGGAGGGACAGAGTGGACCTTCGAACTCCCGCGCGGAACGGATCCGAATCCCGCCGGCAAGAACAGCGAGGTCGACTCGCCGGCGCACCGGGTGCTCACGAGCATCCTGGGCGAGGAATTCCGCGAATGGCTCGCGACCGACAAGGTCGAAAGCCTGGGTGAATTCCGGCTGGACGGCGAGAACTCGCCGACCCGCGCCTACCTGATCCGGGCCAGAGTCGTTCAGCCCGGGCGACGGAAACGCGGCGACGGCGAACTCGTTCTCATGGAGCCAGCCCAGCTGCTGACACACGTCCGCTCCAGCAAATTCATGAGCGACGTTCTGACATCAGCCGTGCTCTTCCGAGCCACGCTCCGCATTCCGCAGCTTTAGACAATACCCCGCTTTCCGGCGGGGTATTTTTTTATCGGATCAACGGAATTTTTATTTACCGCGTCAAACCGTCTTGGCTGCCGGAACGGACGACTGGCCGCCGCTCATGATCCAGCGGCTCAGATACATGAAAGGTATGTCCACGAGACCCACGAGCCATTTGACCGCTATCTGGCCCATGATGAGCGGCCCGAGCGGAGCGGAACCAGCAAAAGCCAGCGGGATGAAGATCAGACTGTCGAGAGCGAGCGCCGGCAGCGAACTGAAAGCGTTGCGGGCCCAAAGATGGCGGCCGCCGGTCTTACGCTTGAACCAGGCGAAGACGACCGCGTCGAAATTCTCCGAGATCAGGAACGCGGCCCAGCTCGCGAGCGTGATGCGGGGAACGGCGTTGAAGATCTGGCTCCAGGCATCCTGCAGGCCCCAGAACGGCGCTGGCGTGAGTCTCACGCCCAGCCAGAAGAACAGGACCATCGCCACCTGAGAGAGAAACGCGATACCGATCATCCGATGGGTTTCCATCCGGCCGAAGCGCTCGTTGACGATATCCGTCAGCAAGAACGTCACGGCGAAAACCAGCACGCCGCTCGGACCGTAGAAGGTCTGGAAGCCCAGATCAAAGGCCGCGATCTTGGCGGCGAGGACCTGGGCGACCAGAACGAACGTCACGTATAGCGCGATGAGCAGGTCCGGTCGGCCGGTGCGGCGGGCATACCAGCTGCCGAGGACCGTAAAACAGGTGATACCTAGGATCCAAACGATGAGCAGGGTCAGGTTCATAAATATATAGTTGAGAATCTCTTTCTTATTCCAATGAGCGATCTGAACCAGGGCTGATCCGCAGAATTTTCGTAACAAAGCGGAGGGGGGAGGATTCGAACCTCCGGTACCATTTCTGGTACAGCAGTTTTCAAGACTGCCGCATTTGACCGCTCTGCCACCCCTCCGCTTTGCTACGGAACAAGACTGCCACACTGTTTTGCTCGCGAACAAACTGAAGACCGGCCCCGGCGGCCCCGCCTTCACAACCTCGATTTTGCCACAAAACCGGCTGATTGGCTATTGGCTGGCGACTGATGGTCGGCCGACCGATATTCAAGCTTATTTGAGCTTGACAATAAACATCGTTCGAAGCTGCCAGTATTGACTTTTAAGCGAAAATATGCCATAGTTTACTGTTTCGTACCTTGAAAGCAAACCAACTTTAGGGAGGTTATCATGACCAAAGACGACAAGTACCGCGTACTTGAGGTGGTCAATAAGCTCTTGCAGCAGCACAAATTGCCGAGGATCGCGATCGAACAGCTTGGCGACGCCTCCAGAGGCGAAGCCGAGATCCAGGGCGTCAGCCATTACCAGATACTCGCTGACGGATGCCTGGAAATCACGTACCGGGTCGACGTGCCCCACTACGGCGAAAAGGACATTCCGGTCCGATTCGGCAGTTCCAGCTGCGTGCTCATCCCGATGTTCAGTGTCAGCCAGAACGGCGAACCAGCGACCTCCAAGGTTGCCCTGGTCAAAAAGTGGCGGGTCGAGAACAACGACTGGTCGTACGAGCTGCCCCGGGGACGCATCCTGGCCAGCGAATACAAGCTGCTCGAGGATCCGAACGTGTCGCCGATCTGCCGCATTATCGGCCTGACCTTCGGCGAAGAATGCCGCCGGGCTCTCGATTGTCCCGTGATCGTGAACGTCGGCAAACTCACTCATCGCGGCGAAGCGGCCAGCCTCGACATCATCGTCGTCCAGGCCACGATCACGAAGAACTTCTTGCGCCGACCCGGAGACGGACGTATCGTGCTGGTGCCCCGGGAGCAGTTGATGAAACTGATCGACGAAGACAACGACAAGACGACCCGGATCACCGAAGTGGTAACGACCGCGGCGCTGCTCAAAGCGGCCAGAAAACTTGGCTGGTGAACCAGCCCCTAACCGACCGGACCCCTGCAGCTTACGGGGTCCGGTTTTTTGTTTCGTTAATGCCCCCCCCCCCCCCCCCCCCCCCCCCCCCACGCCCCCCCCCCCCCCACCCCCCCCCAACAACCCCACAAA
>JBAYFM010000016.1 GCA_041667185.1 Patescibacteria group bacterium
CGGCATGACGACCTTCACCATTCCCGGCCTGCTTCCCGGCACGCGCGAGAAATTCAGCGCCGAGACCGTCGCGCCGCCGACCGGAGGGATCAAGGATGTCCGCGCGGTCACCAAAAGCGACGTGGAGAGCGCGACGCAAGTGCTGAAAGATAAATTGTCCAATGAACTGCTCGGGCGGCTGCGCACCCAGGCGAAAGAAGGCGGCTTCGCCGGCCAGGGCGAGATCAGCTCGGTCGAACTCCTGGCTGCCTCCACGGACGTGCCGGTCGGTTCCGAGTCGCCGGAGTTCGCGCTGACGGTGCGGGTCCAGGCCCAGGCTTTCTTTTATGACAGCGGCGAACTCGGCAAGCTCATCGAGGCGCGGCTGCGCGAGAATGTGCCGTTCGACCGCAAGTTCGTCCGGGTCGAGGAGGCGGCCACCAAACTGACGATCGAGAAGACGGATCTGGACGCGCGGAGCGGCAACCTGCGGGTCGCGGCCACGGGCGCCGCCATCCTGTCGCCTGACGCGCCCCAGCTCGATCCGGGCAAGATCGCCGGCGTGAGCAGCGAGGCGGCGATCGGCTATCTGGAAAAACTCGACGGCGTGTCCTCGGCTTCGGTCAAGATCTCGCCGTTCTGGTCCAGCCGCCTGCCGGACATCGCGGAGAACATCAGGATCGAGGTGCGCTAGCGTCAGCGCGCCGCTCAGCCCCGGTCCAGCCGGCTTGAAGCCGGTTTTTTGTTGCGGCCATCTTGACGCCGCGGCTCGGATATGAGAAAAGACCTGGGCGGTTCCGGGCCTGGAGCCGCGATCTGAAGGAAACGAACTGACGGGAGATCCGAATGACAGTCAGCCGCGAAGAACTGAAACAGTTCCTTACAACTCACGGGGTCAGCGCGGGCGACGCCAGCGCGGTTTTGGCCGAACTCGAAGCTTACTTCCAACAGGCCGAGGCCGGCCGGTTCGTCTTTGATCCCAAAGTGGACCGGGAAGAGGCCAAACGGGCCATCAGTCTCGCCATCGGCAAACCCGTCGGCGAAGTGCTGCTCGTTTCGGCGGCGTCAGCTTCCGGGAGCCTGGAGGACCTGACGAGTCAGCGGAAGCAAGAGGACATCTTCTCGCACACTCTCCGGCTCTATGATTTTCTGAGCGACCGTCTCGGGGACGATCTCTGGGGCTGCTTGTGGGGCGATCTCTGGTATATCCTCGGGGAGAGCCTGGAGGACAGTCTTGTACAGAGCGGTCTCGGCGACACTTCTCAGGACAGTCTGTGGTTCACCATCTTCTATTACGTCGGCTCGGTTCTGGTCGGCGAAAAAGAAGAGGCTGCCAAGCTTGTGCCGCTCATCCGGCTTCAAAGCCGGAATCCGGTTTTCGGCAAGATGCCAGGCATGGCCGACACCTGGGTCGTTTTCACAGCCTGACGTGCCAGCTTTACGACAGCGTCGGACCGCATCTCGCGGACCGGCGCTTTTCTTTAGCGAAAGAGACGGAGTCAGGGAGAGACGAAGTCAGGGAGAGACGAAGTCAGGGAGCAATCATGACTCCCCAACTCCGTATCTCCGTCACGTCGTTCGCGAACGACGTGACTCCGTATCTTCGCATCTCCCCAACTCCGTCTCTCCCTCACATCTTGACAACAGCCTCTTTTTGTGCTATATTAAGCCGTTATACTCTTAATAAGCCGCTAACTGGTCCGGCTAAATCACGACAACCATCAAACCACAGGAGTCGCCGATGAAGAATCAGAACGCACGGAGAAAGCCGGCCGCTGCCGGCACGCGCCCGAGCGCCGACGAGCTCCGGAAGATGGAGCAGCGCCTCAGTCGCATCCAGAAACAGTTTCGTCGCGAATATGGCGTCGATCTCATGAGGGATTTTCTGGGAGAGATCATCTTGGAACCGAGGTCGTCTAAAAAATGAGACCTCGCTCAACAGCGCCGGACCGCACACTCGCGGCCCGGCGCTTTTTTTATGAACGGGAGAGTGCGGGAGTGGAGGAGTCGGGGAGACCCGACAAAACTCCCACACTCCCTCACTCCTGCACTCTCCACCCCCTCCCAACTCCATGACTTCGTCTCTCCCTGACTCCGGAACTCTTACTAGGATTGACAAAGCGGCTGCCAGTGGCTAGATTGGCGATGTTCTTTAACGATCGAAAGGAGCCGGTCATGCGGAATCCGTTAGCGCTTCTGTCGCAGCGAGTTCGCGAGTGGCGGATCTCGAAACTCTCGGATCAGCAGGTCGCCGAACATTACGCCGCCGCCGGAGCCGAATTCGGCCTGGCAGTCAGTTACTTGGGCCTCGGCGAATGCATCGGTTTCCAGATGTTGTTCGAGAGGTGGTGTTTTTGGGAGCGGGAACATGCCGCCCGGGGATTCCGCACCCTCGCCATCGACGACTTCATTGATGTCGGTGGCTACGGGATGGTCCTCCATGGCCAGCTCGAGATGCGCCGCACCGCCGACGAACGGCTGATCCTGCACGCTGAACTCTACCGGGAGCATTATCTCGGAAAGGCGAAGCCGCCGGTCGATGTAGACGCGATAGATATCTTGAGCAGCGGCCGCCCACGTCTCGGCCAGTACGTTCTGCCGAGCACTAAACATCTCGTCTGATCTTTTCTGCGCCTAGCAAGCACTAGGCGCTTTTATTTTTGGCCGTTTTGCCGCGGCCTGACAGTCGTTTGAGCCGCATCATCTTGCGAAAATAAGCGTGCAGGTGTAGCCTTAACGCTATCTTAAATCTTAACAGGCTTGTGTATGCCTGCCGTCAAACCACAGGATTTCACTGCGGTCGACACTATGCGCCACAGCGCGGCTCACGTGCTCGCGGCCGCGGTGCAGATGTTATTCCCCGAAGCCAAATTCGGCGTCGGACCGGTCATCGAGAACGGTTTCTTTTACGATATCGAGCTGCCGCGGCCGCTCACTCCGCTCGACCTGCAGAAGATCGAGAAGCGGATGAAAGACCTGATCGCCCGCAAGATCGAGTTCGTCCGCGAGGAGCTGCCCATTGATGACGCTGTCGCTCTGTTCGGTTCGATGAACCAGACCTACAAGGTCGAGCTGCTGAACGATCTCAAGACCAAGGGCACGACCGCGGTCGCCGACGAGGAAGCCGGCGACATCGAAGCCGGCGCGACCAAGGCCAGCATCTACCGCACCGGCAAGTTCGTCGATCTCTGCCGCGGCCCGCACGTGGCGAACACCCACGAGATCGGCGCGGTCAAGATCAAGTCCGTCGCCGGCGCTTACTGGCGCGGCAACGACCAGAATCCGATGCTGCAGCGCGTCTACGGCTACGCTTTCGCGACCCAGCAGGAACTCGAGGACTACCTGAAACAGCTCGAGGAAGCGGAGAAGCGCGACCATCGCAAACTCGGCCCCGAGCTCGATCTCTTCGCTTTTTCGCCGCTCGTCGGTTCCGGCCTGCCGCTCTTCACGCCGCGCGGCACGATCCTGCGCCGCGAGCTCGAGAATTTCGTCATGTCGCTGCAGGAACCGTTCGGCTACACCCGCGTCACGATCCCGCACATCGCCAAGACCGACCTCTACAAGACCTCCGGCCACTGGGACAAGTTCCAGGACGACCTCTTCCACGTGAAGAGCAAGAAGACCGAGGACGAGTTCGTGCTGAAACCGATGAACTGCCCGCACCACACGCAGATCTTCGCCTCGCAGCCCCGGAGCTACCGCGACCTGCCGCTGCGCTACGCCGAAGTGACCATGGTCTACCGCGACGAGAACACCGGCCAGCTCCAGGGCCTGTCGCGCGTGCGCTCCATCACTCAGGATGACGCCCACGTCTTCTGCCGCTTCGACCAGATCGAACAGGAGGCCAAGTTCATCTATAAGGTCATCAGCAAGTTCTACGCGACCTTCAAGATGCCGCTCCGGGCCCGGCTTTCGGTGCATGACCCCAAGAACCAGAAGGCTTATCTCGGCTCGCCGGAGATCTGGCAGCAGGCCGAAGGCATGCTCGGCAATCTGCTGAAGTCCGTCGGCCGCGATTACGAGGTCGGCGTCGGCGAGGCCGCGTTCTACGGCCCGAAGATCGATTTCATGGCCAAGGATTCCATCGGCCGCGAATGGCAGCTCGCCACGCTCCAGCTCGACTTCAACCTGCCGGAGCGCTTCAAGCTCGATTACATGGATCAGGACGGCATCAAGAAGCGTCCGGTGATGATCCATCGCGCCATCCTGGGTTCGATCGAGCGCTTCCTGGGCGTGCTCATCGAGCATTACGCCGGCGCTTTCCCGGTCTGGCTCGCGCCGGTGCAGGTCCAGGTCATTCCGGTCGGCAAGGACCACTGGCGGACCGCCAAGAAGCTCACTGAACTCCTCAAAGCCGCCGGCATCCGCGTCGAGTGCGACGAGCTGCGCGAGACCGTGGGTTACAAGATCCGCAAGTCCGAGAAGATGAAAGTTCCGTACATGCTCGTCATCGGCGACAAGGAGAAGTCGCTCAAGACGGTGAACGTGCGCACCCGCGGCAAGAAGCAGGAGAAGCGCCTGACGGTGAAGGCATTCATTGCTAAGGTCCAGGACGAGATCGCCAAGCGCAAAGCGAATTAGCCAGCGATAAAAAAACCGGCCCGCGCCAGAGGTGCGAGCCGGTTTTTAGTTTGTGTGGCCTCAGAATTTCATGGTGATGGCGCCGGAGTTCGAGGCAGCTTGCCGCTGGGAATTGACGGTGGTGCTGGTGAGCAGCGTGCGCGCCAGCCGCTGCCGCGCCAGGGCGGCGTATTTGCGGGGATTCTTCAGTTCCAGTTCGGCCAGCGCCAGGACTTCCTGCGCTTCGGACTGGTTCCGCAGGAGCTCCTGATACTGTTTGACGGTCCGGTCGAGCTCCGGCCTGACCAGCGTCTTGAGTCCGAATTTGAAGCGCTCCCAGCCGGAGACGGCCTGTTTCTCGAGCAACTCGTTGGCGTTCACGCCGAGAGCGGCGAGCGCTTTTTCCAGCCTCTCGAGGCCGGGGCGCTCCTCCGACTCGCCGGTCTTCTTATCAATGATGGTCGCGCCTTTTTGGATGTCGTACAGCCGGTTATGCAGCTCCTGGACCTCGGCTTCGAGCGCAGCGCGGCGGGCCGGCGGCAGTTCGTTCTTCGCGATGATCCCGGCGGCCGCTTCTTTTTCCGGAGCGGTCAGGTCGCCGCTCGCGGCAAGCTCGGCCGCGTATTCGGTTTTCAGCGCTTCGTGCCGCTCCTGGTTGGAGCTCGCAATCAGTTCCCGGACTTTCTCTCTGAGGCCGTTGGCCCGAGTGAGCGTGTTCAAGAGGATCGGATATTTGATCGCCCGGTCAATCATCTCGTTGAGTTGGTCGGCCGAGTAGGACTTGCCGCGTTCGTCTTTGATCCGGCCCAGCGTCTTCACCGCGGACTTCAGGCTGTCGACGCTCGCGGCGTTCTTCAGCGCTGCGAGTCCCAGTTCGTTCTCGGCTGGCTGGCCGGCGACTTCGCGCAGGGCTTCGAGTGGTAGCGGCGGCGGCAGCTCGCGTTTGTCGGCGGATTCAGTCGGCGCCTCGGCTTTTTGGTAGCCGATGATCATGTCATCAGTGAGTTCGATCGCGGCTTCCGGGAGTTCAGTGTCGGCCACGGCGCGGATGATGGCTTGTTCCTGGCGCAAATCATCCAGATGGTCGATGGCCCGCTTCAGGCGGAGATTGTCCGGCGACTCCTCGATGGCGGCGCGTATTTCGACGCCGAGCGGCGCCTGTTCGATCTTGGCCAGGAGTTCACTGATGGTCTTCATGAAAGCCTCGGAGGCCTCCCGGACCTCGCGTTCGGCGGCGCGCAGCTGTAGCTCGAATTCCGTTTCCGCGCGCGGCAATTCCATGCCCTGCTCCAGGTCGTTAAGGTCGAGCTCGACCAGATCTTCTTCCCGCGCGGGCGCGCGTTCGGCGGCGATCTCGTCTTGGCCGCTGATTCCGTTGAGCTTGGCTTCCGGGCGAATATTTTGTTCCTTGGAGTCCATAGGCCGATGAGTGAGGGCATTATTAGCTTAAAATTAGCATAATTTTGGCTGTCTGTCAATTTAAGTTCGCTGGCGCTTGGCGGCTGCTTCCGGGTTTGGAAGCGGCGGTGAGTTCGAATGGTTGACACTGATGGAAAAACAAAGCTAAAATCAGCCAATCTTTATGCCCGCACCGGTCCGCAAATACCACATCTTCACCTTCGGCTGCCAGATGAACAAGTCGGATTCCGAAAGGATCGCGGCGCTTTTGGAGTTGACCGGTTTGGAGCGGGCCGCGAAGGAAACCGATGCTGACGTGGTCATCATGAATTCCTGTTCAGTGCGCCAGGCCGCCGAGGATCGGATCTTCGGCAAACTGCGCAACCTGGGTCGGGCGCGGGCCAAGCGGCCGAATCTGATCGTGGCGGTCACGGGCTGTCTGCCCGGTCGCGACAAGGACAGCGCAATCCGCGCCAAGATGCCCGAGGCTGACCTGTTTTTCCCGATCAAAGACCTGCCGCAATTGCCGCGCTGGCTCGCCGAACTCGATCCGGAGATCGCCACGACCGGCGACGTCGCCGGCGACTACCTTCGGATCCGGCCGAACTATTCCTCGAAGTTCCAGGCTTTCGTGCCGGTCCAGACCGGCTGTCAGAAATTCTGCACGTATTGCGTCGTGCCGTACGCCCGCGGTCTCGAAGCCAACCGCCCGGCCGCCGACATTCTGGCCGAGGTCGCCGACCTGGCGGAGCGCGGCGTGATCGAGGTAACGCTGCTCGGCCAGGCGATCAACACTTATAAAGCCCCTGATCGCGGCTCTTTTTCCGCCCAGAATCCTTATCAGGACGATTACGCCGCGCTGCTTTGGGAGGTCAATCGGATTCCCGGCATCCGCCGCGTCAATTTCACCGGCGCTCATCCCATGAACATGACCGACGAGGTCATCGACGCGCTCGCGCTGCCTAAGCAGATCAACTTCCTGCATCTGCCGATCCAGGCCGGCAGCAACGAGGTGCTGAAGCGCATGAATCGGCGTTACACGCGGGAACAGTATCTGGAGATCATCCGGAAGGTCCGGGCCCGCCGTCCGGGGATCGCGCTCGGCACCGACATCATCGTCGGTTTCTGCGGCGAGACGCCGGAACAGTTCGAGGAAACGCTCAGCCTGTATCGCGAGGCGGATTTCGACATTTCCTATAACGCCATGTACAGCACGCGCTCCGGGACGCAAGCGGCCAAACTTTATGTCGACGACGTGCCGAAGGCCGAGAAGAAGCGGCGCTGGAACGCCCTGCAGGCGGTCATGGAAGAGATCGTGCTGCGCAAGAACCAGGCTTACGTCGGCCGGACCGTCGAGGTCCTGGTCGATCAGAAGGGCGACGGCTGGTGCGGCGGCAATTCGAGCGAACTGAAGCTGGTCCGGTTCCCGTCGACCGCTGATCTGCGCGGCCAGATCGTCAACGTGAAGATCGACAAGGCGATGGAATGGCTGCTGACTGGCAAGCTGACAAATAGTGAAGCGGTGGAGCAGCGAAGCGGTGAAACGGTGAAGCAGTGAAGTGTTTCTTATGCCGCTTCATGACTCCAGCACTCCAGCACTTCCCAACTTCACCGCTCCTCCCGTGTCGTTGCCCAAACTTCTCGTCATCCTCGGGCCGACCGCTTCGGGCAAGACCGATCTCGCGGTGGCTCTGGCGAAGAAATTCCGCGGCGAGGTCATCTCGGCCGACTCGCGCCAATTTTACAAAGGGACAGACATCGGCTCGGACATCATTCCGGGCAAATGGGTGAAGCGGGGGAGTCGTCGCATCTACATCGCCCGCGGCGTGCCGCATCATCTCCTGGCTTTCCGGCCGGTTTCGCGGCCGTTCACGGTCGCGGAGTTCCGGACGGTCGCCATTCGGCTGGCCCGGAAGATCGCCAGCCAGGGCCGCTTGCCGATCCTGGCCGGCGGTTCCGGCCTGTACCTCCGCGCGGTCGCGGAAAACTACCAGATCCCGCAGATCGCGGCTGATCCGGCGTTGCGCGGCCGGCTGGAACGCCGTTCGACCGCCAGTCTGCTCGCCGAACTCAAACGCCGCGATCCGGTTTACGCGGCGCGCATCATGGGACCCAACCGCCGTTACATCACGCGGGCTCTGGAGGTCATCCTCAAGACCGGGCGGCCGTTCTCGGAGCTGCAGACGCGCGGCGAACCGGAATTCGACGTGCTGAAATTGGGCGTGCGCCGGCCGCGGCGCGAGATCTATAGGCGCATCGAGGCTCGCGTGGACGAGCAAATCAGGCGCGGACTGCTCGCGGAAGCGAAAAAACTCGGCCAGCGGCACGGTTGGGATCTGCCGGCCATGTCGGCGCTGGGTCACAGGCAGCTGGGCGAGCATTTGGCCGGCCGCATCAGCCTTGAAGAGGCCGTCAGGCTCATCAAAAGGGACACTCGGCACTACGCCAAGCGGCAGCTCACCTGGTTCAAGAAAGATAAGGGCGTCAAGTGGATCAAGAGCCCGCAGGCGGCCGCCCGACTAGTAAAAAAGTGGCTAAATTAAGCCACTTTTTGTTATTTTAATTTTTTTAGGCTTGACGCGTGTAGCCTTATTTAAGCTTATTTGCTATACTGTGGATAGGAAATTATTCACCTTAATTCTAAACGTATGGCCGAAGTTATCGGTTATTGCGTCAAGTGTAAGGAGAAGCGGGAGATGAAGGACGCTAAAGAGGTCGCCATGCCTGCCAAGGGCGGCGGTACTCGCCCGGCGATGAAGGGCATCTGTGTCGCTTGCGGCACTGGCATGTTCAAGATCCTGCCGAAGGCTAAGTAGTTCTCAGCCTAAAAAAGGTCCGCCTGTATGGGCGGGCCTTTTTGTATCCGGAAAGATCGTGGCTGAACGAAAGATCCCCGGAATTTCCGGGGATCCCTGACCTAGAGTTTCTTCAGTTCGTCCTCGACCAGCTTTCTGGCCAGGTCCGGCGGCGCTTTGCCTTTCGTCGTCTTCATCATCTGGCCTACCAGGAATTGCAGGGCGTTAGTCTTGCCGCTCTTCCAATCCGCGACCGCCTTGGGATTGCCGACCACGATGTTCTCGGCGATCAGGTTGAGTCCGGACAGGTCCTCGAGCTGGAGCAGATTCTTTTCCTCGGCGATGATCGAGGGGTCGGCGCCGGACAGGGCCATTTCCTCGAGCAGGAGCAGGGCGTTCTGGCCCGTGACCTTCTTCAGGTGGATCATGGTCAGGAGTTCGGCGAAATTTTCCGGCGTGATCTTCAGGATGCGGATATCGATCTTGTGAGCGGCCATGATGCCGCCGAGTTTGGAGAGCAGCCAGCCGGAAACGAGGCGGGCGAATTCCGGCTTGTGCTTGTCCCAGTCGAGTCTGCTGCCGTCCGCGGCCGGGCTCGAGGCGATCCATTCCCGGAGTTCGGACATCACGCGCTCGGCGTAATCAGCCGTCTCCTTGTCGTCGCACATGACGCGGATGTCGGCCTCCGAGAAACCGTACTCTTCGGCGAGGCGCAGCCGCCGGGCCGCCGGCAATTCCGGGACCTGGGAGCGGAGCTTGGCGGTCAGTTCGCTGAGTTCGAGCGGCGGCAGGTCGGGTTCCGGGAAGTAGCGGTAATCATGCGAATCCTCCTTGATGCGCTGCAGCACGGTTTCGCCGGTCGCTTCGTTCCAGCCGCGCGTTGACTGGATGTTGATCGGCTGGCCGGTCTCCCAGAGTCCGGTCTGGCGCTTGATCTCGTATTCGAGCGCCCGCTCCACGGCGCGGAAAGAGTTCAGGTTCTTGACCTCGGTCTTGGGATTCAGCTGCAAAGCCCAGTTTTCCTGCTCTGGGTGTTCCGGGATGCGGCGCAGCGAGATGTTGGCGTCGCAGCGCAGATGGCCCTTTTCCATATCCGCGTCGGAAACGCCCAGATAGCGCATGACCAGGCGCAATTCCTGCAGGAAGGCTTTGGCTTCGGCGGGGGAGTGCAGGTCTGGTTCGGAGACGATCTCCGCGAGCGGCGTGCCGCCGCGGTTGAAGTCAACGAAAGAGGAGACGCCGTCGGCGCCGTGGAGCATTTTGGCCGCGTCCTCTTCGAGATGGACCCGGTTGATGCGGACGGTCACGGCGCGCTTGCCGCGCTGGCCGTCGTCGAATTCGAAAGTCAGGCTGCCGTGCTCCGCGACCGGCAGGTCTTTCTGGGAGATCTGGTAGCCTTTCGGCAGGTCGGGATAAAAGTAGTTCTTGCGGTCGAAGTTGGATTTGGTCGCGATCTTGCCGTCGAGGGCGAGGCCGATGAGGACGCCGAAATCCAGCGCCTGGGAGTTGATCGCCGGCAGCGCGCCGGGATGGCCCATGCAGATCGGACAGACGGTGGTGTTGGGCGGCTCGAATTCGCCGCGGTTGGAACAACCGCAGAACATCTTAGTCTTGGTCTTGAGTTGGACGTGGATCTCCAGTCCGATCACCGGTTCAAGCAACATAGGTATTTCTGGATGCCGTCACCTTGGCTACGGCCGCGCTGGCCCGGAGACGGGATTTTTCTTAAGGTCGAACCAGAGGACGAGGTTGGCGGCCGTGACGAGGGCGATGCCGCAGCCGAAGAAGGCTTGCGGGATGACCGTGATGGCCAGCGTGTACAGATTGGAGGTGGCGTAAAGGTCCGGCATGGGGCCGAAGAACATCCCCGGATCGCCCAGGACCGACCCCAGGATCAGATAGCCGAGAGCCAGGGCGAAACGGACCAGCAGGTAGATGAATGCGCTCGGCAGCAGGATCCGCCACAGGACGCTCCACCAGCGGCCGACGACGAGTTCGCGGCTGGCGGCGAGAGCGGCGCGGCCTTTGATGCCGTCCACGATCAGGGCATCCGAGGCGAAAGCGAACCAGACCGAGAAGATGAGCGCCGGGATGATGAGCAGTAGCAGGCCCAGGAAGTTGACGAGCGCGAGCAGGATCAGGACCCAGAGGAAAGAGAACAGTTTGTGCAGGCCGACCCGCATTGATTCGCGGACATCGGCCTTCTTGTCCTGAAGGGTTTTCGCCGTCAGGTCGATGAAGGCGATGGAGATGATCGCGACCAGGATCGAGACCGGCATCGTGGCCAGCGAGTAGAGCACTTTATAGGCGGTCCGGTCATCGGTATAGCCGCGGATCAGGACTCCGATCGTCCAGAAAATGAGGCTGACGAAGATGCTCCAGAGTACGAGTTCGGCGTAGACCCGCCAGTTCTTCGCCAGATTTTTCCAGGCGGCCGAGATGATATCACTCGAGCCGATCAGTTGTTTTGCCATAAGCCGAGGTTACTTATATATAATGCTGCTGACAGTATAGCAAAAAAGGGCGGAAGTGGGGGAGTGCTGGAGTGCTGGAGTGCTGGAGTGCTGGAGTGCTGGAGTGCTGAAGTTCGTGGGATGATTTCCGAACCGGAAAGTGGATTGAAAGTGTTGAATATTCAGTTGCTCTATTTGTATTTTGCCAAATAGCGCGCGGTATTCACATTTCTCACAGTCATATACTTATATGATTTGTGACCAATTATTTTGTTCAAATGACTTTTGTTGTAATCCTCCCTGCCTACGTTCCAATAAATCGCACCTTTGATATAGCGGATATCGACATATTCTTTTTTGATTGGTAGCTCGGCGATAGTTTTCTCAGAATCAACCTCCGGAAATAAATAAGCGACATCGGATTTTTGTGCGGAATCGTTCCGCCAATCTTCTGGAATCGCGTCAGCTATTTTTTTCATCTCACGCTGTGTCTTTATGAGCATGGGGATTTCAAAACCAAATTCTTTTTTCAGACACACCTCAATTATTTTGCACAGGTCGGTTCGTTTCTGGCCTGATTCAAAAATAATATTTCCAGAGTTAATATATGTGGAAACATCAGTGAACCCCAAAGATTCAAAAATCGCTTTGAGCTTTTTCATCTCAATTTTTTTATTTCCCCCGACATTTATTCCTCGAAGTAACGCCACGTATTTCATATGAACATATTTTATCAGAAATAGCAGCTGGAGTGCAGGAGTGCAGGAGTGCAGGAGTGCAGGAGTGCAGGAGTGCAGGAGTGCAGGAGTGCTTCATCACTCCCTGACCCCGTCTCTCCCTAACTCCTCCACTCCCGCACTCTCTCACTAAAGAAAAGCCCCCGCTCAAAGCAGGGGCTGGTGTCAGCGGTCGAGGAGCGGCGCGATGGTCGTCCAGACGAGTTCGCTGATATCTTCGCGTCGCATGATGTGTCCATCGCGGACGCATTCGATGAGGCGGAAGCCCGGGAACGTCCGGGCGATTTCCAGGTACGTCTGTTCGGCGCGCTGCAGATGGCCGAGGTCGGCTTCGTGGCCGTCCTTGACGTTGCCGCGCTTCTCCACCAGCGCCTGGGAGATCTTGGCGGGCACATGCAGGATCACGTTGAGATCGGGCCGGGGCAGCTGGTTCTGTCCGTACTCGAGCTCGTCGTTCCAGCGGAGATACTCCATGCGCTCGGCCGGGTCGGCGATCTTGCCGCCCTGGTGGCCCATGTTCGCGGTCACGTAGCGGTCGGCGACGACGATGTCCCCGGCGGCAAGCCAGGCGGCGATCTCCGGCGCGGCGGCCTTGCGGTCGTCGGCGTAGTACTTGGAGGCTTGGCGGGCGTCCACCTTGTCGGCCGGACCGAACTCGTTCATGAGGTACGCTTTCACGACCTTGCCGGTCGGCGTGTCGTAGCGGGGGAAAGAGATCGTGCGGACGGAGCGGCCGGAGGCGCGCAGACGTTCGACGAGCAGCTTGGTCTGAGTGGCTTTGCCGGAACCGTCGGTCCCGTCGATGACAAAGAACTTGCCTTGTTTGCTCATAGGTTTACCCTCCGCATGATGATCGGGATCGGGCCAACAGGCACGGTCACCTTAAATTAGACCCTGGCGTTTGTCCAGTTCGCGTTCCTCGGAGCGCTGGCGGGCTTCGGACGCGGCCCGGCTCCAGAAATAATCGTTGTGGTCGGCGAATCTGATGACCGCCGCGCGCCAGGGCGAGCGGGCGGCGATGGCCTTGTGCATCTCTTGGCAGACCTTGCGGTAGGACGGATGGCCCTGCGGCGTCGTGCGCAGTTCGATGAGATGTGAGGCCTCGCGGTCGTTCAGGCCCATGATGAAGCGGACCTTGGAGCCGTGCAGTGTGGCGTAGGAAGCCTGTTCCGGGAAGTCTGGCGTCAGGCGGTTATAGAGTTCGGCCGCTTTCTCAGAGCAGAGCTTGGCCTGGTTGGCGAAACCGGCGGCTTCGAGGTCCGGCGGCATGACGAAGCCGTGGAGCGGGGTGAATTTTTGGCGCAGCTGGGTGGTCATGCGGTGGCGCATCAGATCCTTGTAGGTGCCGAAGTCCGTGGCCAGGTCGAAAGTGTAGGGGTAGCCGGCTTCGAAGGCGCGGCCGGGGCGGTCGCGGCGGGTCTGACGGGCCCCGACATAGGCCTCGATGAGGCGCTGTTTCTGTTCGGGTTTCAGCTGGCGGACGATGTCGCGGATCTGGCGCAGGGGATGGACGGTGAACTGGTACAGCATGCAGCTCAGGAGGAGATCGTCCTCCTCGTCGCGCAGAGCCCCGCGCAGGGCGTCGGCGCTCATGGCCAGCTCGCCGCCGAGCTTGGCGGCCATGGCGTCTTCGCCGCGATCAACGAGCGTCACGGGCGGCTCTTCGATGGGCGCGATGCCGACGAACATCTCCGCGGCCAGCTTTTTCATCCGCTCGCGGTTGTTGACGGCGTACTCCTGGCGCTTGGCCCGCTTCACGTAGCGGGGCATGATCTGGTCGAGTTCACGCTGGGCGCTCTCGGCCAGGCGGCGCGCCTCCGGGAGGTCCGCGGAATACAGGCTCGTGAGCACATTCTGGAAGAAGCGGCCGTTGCCGAAGACGCCGACGTTCGTGAGCGTGGCGATCGGCAAGAGGTAGCGCAGTGTGTCGCAGGCCTTGGTGCGGATGTCGGCGTTGTAGGTCCGTTTGAAGGCCTTGAGGTCGGCGTCGTCCTTGAGCGCGGCGAGTGTTTCCTTGGCGCCGTCGCCGTTGATGTCATATTCGGCGATCTCGATGGGCTTCAGTTTCTTATAATAATCCTGCATCGGGCCGACGAGATCGGCGTAGGTCTGGAAGATGAGGTCCATCGTCTCGATGTAGGCCGGGCCGTGCTCCGAGGCCAGCACGTCGGGGTCGCGGTAGTAGCGGAAGTTGCCGTCCGGTCCGCGCTCGTCGTAGAGGACGTAACGCGTGGATTTTTCGATGGGGGAACCGCCGATGCGCCGGTCCTCGATCTCCTTGGTCGCGAGGATGGAGACGTTCTCGAAGGAGACGTGCGCGCCCTCGAGCTCGCCCACGGAGTCGTCGCCGTAGGCTACGAGCACGCGCTCGATGAGATCGCCGGCTTTCGCGGCGTTGATGTGCCCCTCCTCGACGAATTCTTTGAGCAGGGTCTCGCGGAAGCCGGTCGCGGCGCGGCTGTAGCGCGCGTAGACGGCGCCGACGATGCCTTCGAGGTTCTTCACGGCAAAGACGTCGCCTTCGGTGCTCGTGACGTAGGGTGTAAGTTTGGAACGGTCGGCGGGGGAGAAGGGGGACATGTGGAGATGGTTAATATCCCGGTCATTATATCCGCCTCGGGTAGTATGGGCGAGTAGCAGATGTCAACAGTCCGTCCGTGCGGTGCCTGGCACCGGACGCGTGATAAGGCCTCGCGAAGCGATCTGTGCCCGCCACAAATATTAATATCCAGTCGCTCGGCCTGCTACGTCGCTCGCGAGCTACGTGGTCTGCGGGAGCCGCTAAGTATGGCGGCTCGGCCTCGCGCAGGGAAGACAAGTCTAGTATACGTACATTGGACCTGGGACGATTTACAGGTAGATACTTGAATATATGTAAATAATAAGTAAGATAGGCGGCAGGATACATATTCAAACCAGAAACTGCTTTGTTGATGATTTATGATAGACAACAATGACTCAATTCAGGTAAATGGATCTGCCTTGAAACGGTTTATTTCTAGCTTAACCTCGGAAGAGAAAATGCTTGTGCAGTCGTACCTCGACACGCCTGATTCAACAACTCTTTCTAGTAGCTTCGACGCTATAGTCGAAGGAAACTCCCATGAAAATAAAGTCGATAAAAATTAAGGGTTTTCGCGGCTTTAATGTCGAACGGGAGATTAATCTCGATGCAAGGGTTGTTCTTATATATGGCTTAAACGGTTCGGGCAAAAGTAGTCTTGCGGAGGCACTCGAGTGGCTATTTTTTAATGAAATATCTCGTCGCAGGTTGTCGCCGTGTCCTGGAGAATACAGCGCCGGAATTTATCTGCGGAACCTCTCGTATTCCGATGTACAAAAGCCTTTTGTGGAGGTTGTCGTGTGTGATGACTTGGGGAAAGATATTTGTATACGGAAAGAATTAGTAACGGAAAAGGAATCTAGGTCGTTTGTTGATGGTAAGGAAGTCGTCGATTTTACGTCGGCCTTACCCGGCTTAAAAAATTATCACAGCCCCATTCTTGCCCAGATAGAAATTTCCGCCCTCGTGAATACCGAGCAAAAGGATCGATGGGAGCAGGTTTCTAGGATTCTTGGCCAGGAAGAATTAACAATGCTTCGGTCGCGAATAATGGAGTTGCGCTCAATAAAAAAAGATGCGGAATACAAGAGAGACGAACAGTTATTCAACGGAATTTGTCGTGAGATTGAGGCCGGCGGCCTTTTGTCTGAATTTGCTGCTGCATTCGAGCAGCAGGATCTTACGATGCTACAGAAGATTGTTGAGGAATCAATGGTCGATGTCTCACTTGGCTTGGCGGGCCCTGTCGAGGAGAAGATAAGGGCAATTATCTCGAAATTATCCGGGACCGAACTCGGAAAAAGAATAACTGACCTCACGGCCGTAGATCAGGCAAAGGCCGAAGTAACGCTTGCTAATCTGCGGGAACGTTTCGACCAGTTAGTAGAACTGGCCCAAAAATCGTCGCAAGGGAGGTATTCTCCGGACGAGGCATCGTTTTTGAGAGGTGGTCTTAAACTTGCACACGTACCTCGCTGCCCCCTGTGTATTCAAGATACTCTTACGCAGGCTCGAATAGATGATATTAGCCAGGCTCTTGAGGTAGACAAGGAAAGTTTTCTTTCGAAGCAGAGTTTTGATCAAGCACTACAAGACAACGAAATAAATTTTCACCTCCTCTCTGGCCGTCTCAGTCAAACTATTCCAGATGTTAAAGAGCTCAAGGCTATTTCGCAGAAATTGGGTGAAGTAAATTTGAATGAGTTGAGTGGTAAAGTAAAACAGCTTATCGACGATGCTGAAGAAAAATTGAATGAATTGCCGGCCCAACTACGACTCCTTTATGGCGGACTTTGCCACGCGATAGAGGATAATTATTTCAAAAAAATCGAAACCAACACCACCTCATCCCTCGAAGCCGTGAATGGGTATGTTGACGGCATGGGGATTGCACTCGGGAACATAAATATTCAGTGGCAGCTTTTGCGGGATAAAATTTTGCTGCAATTCCCAAAAGTTACCGCAGATCAGCAGGAGTCAGAAATTAAAAAATGGATTCTCGTAGAAAGATCAAACTCGTTTTTAAGAAACAAGACTAAATTTTTGAGAAAATACCGCCTCATTGAAGTTGTCACTGAAGATGTTCGGAAAAAACTGGAGGTATTTGAAAAGGCGGAGGTCGAGTCTCTGCTCGCAGAGCACTCAAAGGAAATAAAGACTTATTATGAAAAACTCAATCCTGGCGATAGTATACGTTTTGAAAAGATTGAGGTGCGAGATGGGGTGCGGAGGCAGGCCAAACTCGTTGCGTATGACGTGAACGGGAAAGAGATCAACCCCGTTACGATATTTAGTGAAGCTCACATCAATAGTCTCAGCTTGAGCATATACTTTCCGCAGCGAGTCGATCGTAATCCACTCTGGAAAACCATCTTACTGGATGACCCCGTACAATCGATGGATGACAATCATGCACACAGTCTCATCGATATATTAAGCGAAAAATCTAAGGAGAAGCAGGTAATAGTTCTGACACACTCAAAAAAGTTCGCAGATGATATGGCGGCCATCTTCTTCTACGATGATTTGCTGCACTATGAATTTTTCGACGCCGATATTTCAGGTCCGAAAATAAATATTAACCATGGCAAGACGTTAGAATGCCTTAAGTTTGTCGAAAGTAATCGCAACGGTTCCGAAATTGAAAGAGAGCAAGCGGCAAACGCTTTGCGCAAAGCTGTTGAGGCGGTGATAGGGGAGATTCTATTAATAAATTCAAGAACAGTGGCACAGGTAAGAGAGATTGCCAAACAAGGGTTTCCCAAACTCTTTGATCAATTGGAGCGAATACAAAATATAGATCTTACAGACATGGGCAAGCTCCGCGGCATGCTGAACGATGGCCACCAAGGTTCGCATTCATGGGCCGTGAGAGATATCACACCGAACGGGCTCTTGCAAGGCTCTCAAAACATCAGAGCCGTATATGATAAATATGTCGGAGGAAAGATCGCTGCTGCATAAATATTGGGATGAAAAGAAATATCTTTTCGAAATCTTGGGTTTTATTTTTGCAGTTGGCGCATTATTTCTCGCAATCCCATTATCCAGTGACACGGCGGGCAACATCTATTTGAACTACGTAAAACTTTCATGGCTGATTCTTATTCTTATCGCTTTGCTGGTGTTGCTGGCTCTTGTCGTATTTTTTATTTTTCAACTGGAACAAAGGGCAGCAAAGAATATTCTTGATGTCGAGGGCATATTTGTAATTCCGATTTTGTTAGTAGGTATATTTTTCTTGTATTCAACAGCTAAGTACACCTGGGCCAACTATAATCAAGAAATATTACACCTGCTCTCAAAGGATGTGGTTAAGGGATTTTTGTTCGGGCTTCTTTTGCTCGTGCGATTTGTAATTGTTACAAATATTCGGGCAGGAAATTCTAAACACAAAGACAAATTGGTCGATCTTATTACTTTTGCACTTTCTATTTTTCAGTCCGCTGTCTTTTTATACGGCAAGGTTTCGGGCGGGTGGCTAGTGTATGTCCTAGTTCTTTTCACTCTCTCCACATCTCTTTTTGTTGCCTATACGATTACGGATTTACCCTGTCGGATATTTAAAATTAATAAGTGGGGATCACTTGTACTAATGAGTTTGATATTGCCACTTATATTTATAATTATTTCCCCGCTCGTTGTTAATGCGCTTAAATTTGTTGCGTGGTTATTGGGTGCTGCGTAGGCCGAGGCGGGAGGGAATGGTGAATCCAGGATCACGACTCGGGGCATTAATATTTTCCGACCCTCTTAGGGTCGATTTTTGGATGCCAAAACTGACCTTAGTCCTGCCTGGCGGAAGTGGACGGGGAATTTCTTTTAGAATTAAACGATGTCTGTTCCGTCCGGTGTCAGGCACCGATATTAGATAATGACAATCATTAGCAATATTATGACGTAGAAATCGTAGATGTGGTAAAATGAGCCAGTCTACGACGCATCTCTATGAGTAACCCCAAGAAAACCAAGAGAGCATCCTCCCCGACGACGCCCTCCAGACCAAGCGGCAACCGCGTACTTTCTGATGCGAAAAAGGCGAAACAGGACGAGTTCTACACGCAGCTCGTCGACATCGAAAACGAGCTAAAATATTACAAAGAGCAGCTGCGCGGAATGACGATTTTTTGCAACTGCGACGACCCATTCGAGAGCTATTTTTTTAAGTATTTCGCTCTCAACTTCAATGAGCTGGGTCTTAAGAAACTCATAGCGACTAGTTACGTGCCGTCGGCAATCGCTGGCAAGCAGTTGCCACTGCTGGAAATTGAAGGGCTAAAGCCAGACGGCAAAGAGCCGTTCAAAATCGAAATCAATGCCGTGCCCGACGCGAACCATGATGGTGCAACGGATCTCGCTGATGTGGAGTACCTCTTGCGGCATGAGGCGAATACAGCCACACCAATCAAGGGCAACGGTGATTTCCGGAGCGCAGAATGCATCGAGCTATTGAAGCAAGCCGATGTTGTCGTGACCAACCCCCCGTTTTCGCTATTTCGCGAGTTCGTGGCACAGCTCGTCGAGCATGAAAAGAAGTTCCTGATTATTGGCAGCAACAACGCAGTAAAATACAATGATATTTTTAAGCTGATCAAGGAAAACAAGGTTTGGCTCGGTGTCGATAATGGCGGCACAAAATGGTTTCGGGTGCCGGATGACTACGATATTCAAACCGAGTCGCGCAAGAAAGTTATTGATGGCGTGAAGTATTTCAGCATGGGAAGCATCGTGTGGTTCACGAATCTTGATAACCCGAAACGCCACGAATTCATCACTCTCTACAAAAAATACACGCCCGAAGAGTATCCGAAATACGACAACTACGACGCGATCAATGTGGGCAAGTATACGGATATACCAACTGACTATGACGGCGTAATGGGCGTGCCAATTACATTTCTGGACAAATATAACCCAGCCCAATTTAAGATTCTGGGAATATTTGACGACAAGAGAGAAAAATCAGACGCTTTTATTCAGGGTGAGCCAACATTCGTCGACAAACAGCATAAGAAATATGTTGGACCTGTTTTGAATGGCAGGGCGCTTTTTACAAGAATATTGATTATAAATAGGAAGGTGAAAAAATAGTATGAAAATTGATCTAAATAAAATTTCGGTTCGCGACGTGTTTGCAGGCTATAAGGATAGCGACGAGGAGGGCGTGGTGGCTTATGATGGAAAACTCGACATTCGCCCGAAATATCAGCGTGAATTTGTATACAAACCCGAGCAGCGTAATGCCGTGATGAATACTGTCCAACATGAGTTTCCATTGAATGTCATGTATTGGATAGAAAATAGCGCTGGAAACTATGAGTTGCTTGACGGCCAGCAGCGCACTTTAAGCATTTGTCAGTACATCAACGGCGACTATTCCATTAATGACCGCTTTTTCCATAATCTCACCAAAGAAGAAAAAGAGCAGATTCTCGATTACGAGCTCATGATCTACTTCTGTGACGGCACCGATAAGGAACGCATCCAATGGTTCGAGGTGATTAATACAGCGGGTGAAAAGCTTACACCACAGGAGTTGCTTAATGCCGTCTACACTGGACCATGGCTTTCGGATGCAAAACTCAAGTTCAGTAAGTCGAGCTGCGCGGCGTACCTCCTCGCGAATGATGGCGGAAAGCTTGTAAGTGGTACGCCAATCCGTCAGGAATATCTAGAAACCGCGCTCTCGTGGATTAACAATGGTGGTGTTGCTGGCTACATGGCTAAGCATCAGCACGATGCCAACGCAAAAAAGCTTTGGCAGTACTTTCGGGATGTAATTGCCTGGGTACGCAAGATTTTTCCAACCTATCGCCATGAGATGGCGAGTGTGAACTGGGGTGAGCTGTATAATAAATACAAGGACAGAAAGTTTGATGAAGGCAAGTTAGAAAAGGAGATCAAAGAACTGATGCAAGACGAAGATGTAACGAAAAAATCTGGTATTTATCCATACGTTTTAACCAGACAAGAAAAGTATCTTTCAATTCGCGCATTTACCGACAAAATGAAACGCGAGGCCTACGAGAGGCAAAAAGGTATTTGTCCTGCATGTAAGAAGAGCTACGAGATTGAAGAGATGGAAGCCGACCACATCACGCCGTGGGGTAAGGATGGAAAGACAATCGCTGCGAATTGCCAGATGTTGTGCAAGCAAGACAACAGGACGAAATCGGGAAAATGAAGAATTCGCCACGCATAAATGATGAATGTGTTTAGGCGAGAAAACGTACTTAGTCGGCAAATTGACTTTATTCCTGCCTGGCGGAAGGTGGGCGGGGAATAAAAAATCGCTCCGATTGCGGGGCGGTTTTTTTGTGCCTTGAACATTCGGTGCTGCATTCGCATCCGGTGCCTCATTCGGTGTCTCAACTTTCGGTGCCTTATTCGGTGTCTTAACCTTCGGTGCCAGGCACGCTGCCTTTGGCAGCGAGCCAGGCACCGGGTGTGGCAGCGAGCCAGGCACCGGATGCGGCACCGGGCGCTGGCGCCGGACATTGACATTTTCCTAACTTTTAGCGTAAGTTGAGCTGAGAGTTCCTTTTAGCGGCAAGCCTACAGGGGAAGAACATGAACAATCGCGTCATTAGCATCGCTGGCGGTTCAGGATCCGGCAAAACGACGCTGGCCGAAGGCCTCATCAATCATTTGGGAGACCGGGCAACGCTGCTCAGTCTGGACGAATACCAGAAGTCCAAGTACCAAGTGCCGTGTGCGCCGAATGGCCGGCCCAATTTCGACCATCCCGACGCCGTTGATTGGCCGCGGTTCCTCGCGGATCTCGACGCTTTGCGCGCCGGCGTGGACATCTTCTTGCAGAAGAAGCCGCGGCTTTCTCCGGACGGCGGCATACTGCCACGCGCGATCGTTCAGGTGCCGGCCCGACCGTTCATCATCGTCGAGGGCTATCTGGCCCTGTGGCATCGGGACGCGCTGCCGCTGTACGATCTGTCGTTGTACCTCGACAGCCCGGAGCGCCTGCGTCTGGCCCGTCGTCGCTGGGTAAAAGACCCGCAGTACATCAACGAAGTGCTGTTGCCGATGCATCAGGCCTATGTCGAGCCGACCAGAGTCAACGCCGACCTGGTGATCTACATCGCGGCCTTCACCAGGGAAATGGTCCTGGAGACGGCGCTGGTCGCTTTGGCCGCGCGCGGATTCATCTGACAGTTGCCGTCGAGCTCAGCTCGGCGGTTTTTTTATCCTGACAGGTCGTCAGGATGACAGAGCAGTGGTAAAATGACCGCGGCAAGATTTATGTTGACCAAATCCGACCTCCTGCGCCATCTGCAATGCCCGAAGTATCTGTGGCTCTGCAAGCACCGCAAGGATCTGGTTCCGGACCGCAAGGATCTCGGGGCCGAGCGGCTCAAACAAGAGGGGCTGAAACTGGAGCCTTACGCTTACCAGCTGTTTCCGGGCGGCCTGAACGCCCTACCGGAGGGCGACGGCGGTTTTCGCGCGCCCATCGACCTCACGCAAAAATTGCTCCGCCAGGGCGCCAAGATCCTGTTCCAGCCGACTTTCGCGACCCGGGACCTGTATTGCCGCTCGGACATCATCAAGTATGACGGCCGGCGGCGCGTCTGGGACATCTGCGAAGTGAAGGGCGCCAACAACCTGGACAACAAGCCGGAATATCTGCCGGACCTGGCTTTCCAGAAGTTCGTCCTGGAGGCGGCCGGGTTGCCGGTCGGCCGGCTCATGGTCATCCATCCGAACAAGGAGTATGTCCGTTGCGGGGCCGTGGATCCGAAAAAACTTTTCGTCACCGACGATCTCACTTCCGAGGTCGCGGCTTGGGACAGCCGGATGGCGGGCGAGTCTGAAAAAGCGCTCGGCTTGCTGGCTCTCCCAGCTATGCCGGAGGTCCGCATCCTCAACCAGTGCTCGAATCCGCACCCTTGCCCGTTCATCGAGCAGTGCTGGCGGGACATCCCCGAGGATTCGATCTATGACCTCGGCCTCGCCGACGCTGATCTCGCGGCGCTCCTCGATCGCGGGGTGCTGCTCGCGCGCGATGTTCCCGGAGACCTGGTGGGCAAACGCAAGGCCCTCTACTTTCAGACGCTTGCGGGCGGCGGTCCTATTCAGGACTTGGCCGCCATCCGTCAGCGGCTCGGGCAGCTGCGCTACCCGCTGTATTTTCTCGATTACGAGACCTTCAGTTCCGTAGTGCCGCCTTTCGACGGCTACCGGCCGTGGCAGCAGATCCCGTTCCAGTATTCGCTGCACGTCCAGGACGCGCCCGGAGCCGGACTGCGCCACTCCGAATTCCTGGCCGGCGATTGGCGCGATCCGGTGCCCGAACTTGCCGCCGCGCTCGCGAGCCAGATCGGACCCGAGGGCAGCGTCGTGGCCTGGTATGGCGACCGGTTCGAGGCCGCCCGCAACTCGGAGATGGGCGAGCGTTGTCCTGAACATCGCGAGTTCTTCCGCCAGCTGAA
>JBAYFM010000017.1 GCA_041667185.1 Patescibacteria group bacterium
ACCGGTGTCGCAGGTGAGGGCGCTGCCAAGAAGGATCGAGGCGACGCCGCCAGTGAAAGTAGCGTTGACCTTGGTCGGGGTGCCGGTGGCTGAGCCGTCCAGCGAACAGGCTGTGAACTTCTGATTGCCAGCCGTGGGATCGTCGTAGATGGTGAGTTTGAGTTTCTTCACGCCATCGGCAACAGCCACACCGGCGGCATCGGTCAAACGAAGCTGATAATTCAGGATACGGTTCGAGGAGGGGCCGGACGCGTCAGCGATAAATCCGATCGGCGATACGATAGCCGTGATCGCCAAGAGCAACGCCAAAAACTTCCTCATCGGATCATCTCCAATGTGGTTTTTCAACTTAAACCAGATAAATTTTGGCCACGCAGACACTCGCATGTCTTTGTTGGGTTTTTCGTTTTTGCCCAAATAAGGCAATGACACCTTACCTGAGTGATGGCCCCCTTTTATTAAACAGGGACCGGAATGCGGTCAGGCTTACATATATATAGCCCCTGACCGCACAGCCGTTCGCTGCTTACCGAAATGGTTGTAATGAACTCACTTACTCTTCGGATCCTCCGGCTTCAGAACATCGCGTTTCTCGCCTGGATGCGCCTTATTCGTATCCTCGATCGGTTTTACCTCCGGGTGTGCGTGCGCCGAGTCCTCGAGCAGTTTCGTTTCCGGATGTGCGTGCTCAGCGTCTTGGACAAGCTTGGTTCGCGGGACGGCCATGCCGATGGCAGGCGGAGTTGCGGGGCGTATCGGGACCGGAGGAGTTGTTGCTGGCGTTACGACCGGTGCGGCCGCTGGCTTGTTCTTCGCCAGATTCTGCAGCATCTGCAACTCCCAGGGAATCTTTTTGGCTGGAGCGGGTGGCGTTACGACCGGCGACACTGGCGGAGCGGCTGGCACAACCACGGAAGCGATGGGACTAACCGGACCTGGCGGCTTCGACGGACCCTCCGGAGGTTTCACCTCTGACTGAGCGCCAGGTTTCGTATCACCAGGCTTCCCAGCAGCGCCGCCGGCAGCTTTGCCGAGTCGGACATTCATGCCGACGATTCCCTCTTTGACCTTCTGTTCATCATGCAGGTCGACCGGACCCTTCTGTTCCTTCTGATAACCAGGCTTCTCGAAAGTCACGTAGTAGACGTTGCGGCCGACCAAGAAAGCGTAGCGGCCGCGATTGTCGGTGATCTGCGTCTCGAGCAGTTTGTTGAACTTGGATTCGAAGATGCGGGCGAGCGCGTTCCGGATCGGTTTGCCGGTCTCCTTGTCGTAGACGATGCCCCAGTTCTTTGGTTTCACCACCAACGAGAGACGACGGAAGACGATATAAATGACTATATTCAGAGCGAGCAGTACGAGCACGATGATCGACGGATTGATGATCGCCGCGGCAGCCATGGCCAGAATGCTCAGGATACTGATTGCGCCGGTGGCGCGGCGGCCAATGCCGGTCCAAACGATGTGGCGCTGAGTCTTCTCGACCGTTACCGGATCGACCGGAATATTGACGGTGATCGCGGCATTGCCGCTGGCTCGAATGACCTCGCCATGATAAAGATCAACATATTGCGCATCCTCTTTGGCCATCTTCAGGTACTCGGTCGGGAATACGCAGCCGATCTTGCTCACCGCGAGTTTGTATTCGCCGGCCGCGACGATGAAGAAGTAACGACCATCCTTGTCAGTCACAGCCGAGCGCAGAATGCGACCAGTCTTCGCATCGAGCAGGCGGACGATAGCGAGGTCGACCGGAAGTTTCGTGAGCGCGTTGAAGACAATACCCCACTTCCGGCGGCGGCGGCCGAAAAGCAGCGCTGGATGAGTGATGAAACTCAGAAGATACATGAGGTACGGGATGCCAGTGGCGGTCGCGGAACCGACGGCGGCGGCGTTCATGACGGCCACGGCCGCGGCGGTTGGCGCGGCCACGCTCTGGACCTGCTGATCGACGATCGGATTCCTGATGACTTCAGCGGCGTCTTCGATGACGCCCTTGGCGACATAGACAGCTTGATCAGTAATGACCTGGGCAACATCAGCGGCCTTCTCAGCGGCCGTACCCGGTCCGGCCAAAACATCCTGGATCTCCTTGGCTGGCGGCGGCGGCAATTTGATCATGTTCAACCTGGGAGCCACAACGTTCTCTTGGTTGATAGGCAAACCCAACGTCTCCTTGTCGCGATAGCCTTCCTTTTCAGCCTTAAGTTTGTAGATTCCCGGTTCAACAATGAAGCTAAAACGGCCGCCATCACCGGTGATCTGCGGATTGGCCTGGCCCGAAGCGGCGCCATTCCAAAGACCGAAGTTGCCGCCGCCCATATCCTGAAGCAGGGTCACGCGGGCGCCCGAAATCCCGACATCGCCGATGTCATCAACCGTCTCATAGACCTGGCCGAACGGCACGATATTGAAGAACCCGATCACCGTATCGCTCGTGTCATCTTCATAATTAACGATGACCGAGAATTGATGACGACCGAGGGCGCTGGAGGTCGTGACCTGACCCTCGTAGCTCCGCGTCGGCTGCATCATGTATGCCGAATTCTGATAATTCACGTAAGCGGTTCTGATCGGTTTGATGATGGCCGCGCTCGGCAGATAAACCGCGACAGTCATTGATGGGAAGACGGTCAAAGTCGCGCTGGCCGCATCCGCGCGCAGCCGAATGCGGGACGAGGTGGCGTAGAACTGCAGATCATCAAAGTTCAGTTTCTCGGCTTCTGTTACGCTCGGCTGTTCCTGGACGACTGGCGGCTGGACCGGAGCGACCGGACAATCTACGGCGCAATTCAGGCTGTTCTCCGTACCCTCGCAGATGCCGTTGCCACAGATGGTCGTTGACGGCTGGAAAGTATCCACGACGCATTTGCCGGCGGAACACTTCTTGCCGGCGCCGCAAACGTAGACCTCATTCGCCACGGCGCTGGAGGCGCAGAAATATTCGGCTACTGCGCCCGGACCAGCACAAGCATCGTTGTAGGTGCCCGTACCATCCACGGCAGTGCCTTGAACCTCATAGATCTTGCCGCCGTCGGAATCAGTACAACTTGGCGGCGGTGGCGGCGGAGCGGACGCGGTCGGCGTGGCGCTCGCGAAAGTTCCGGAGGCGAAATTGCCCCGCGCGTCATAAGCGAAGACGCCGTAATGATAGGTCGTATTATTACTGAGCCCCGCGTCGAGACGATTATCGGTCATGCCGTCATAAACGATATTGCCGTCAGCCGGCCCGATCGGCGCGCTGCCGACTTTGCGCATGACGCGCACGCCAGCGAAATCAGCATCCCCTGGATTGGTCCAGATCAGCTGCACCACCGCGTCACCGGCGACAGCGGTGAATCCAGCGACATTGGCTGGCGGCGTGGTATCGGCCGGAGCAAGCGGCGTCGCCGCGACTTCAACGCCCGCGGACATATTCGGAACCGCATCGTAGGTGTAGGCCTTGTAGCAATAAAGAGTGCCGTTCGCGAGACCAAGATCTATCCTACTGGTCGCAATGCCATCATAAACCACCGTGCCGTCACTCGACGTCGCCGGGCAGGTCAACGACTTACGGACGATCTTCACGCCCTGGAAGTCGGCGTCAACCGGATTGGTCCAGGCTAATGTGATCTGACCATCGCCGGACACAGCCGTGAAACCAGTCACTTCGCCGGGAGCGGTGGTATCCGGCGGTCCCATGGGCGTCCCGTTCGCCACGGCTCCGGAAGCGTAATTCGGCACGTCATCGTACGGGAAGATCGCATAATAATATGAAACCCCGTTCGTGAGCCCGAGATCGACGTGGGAAGTACCCGCACCCGTATAGACGACCGTGCCGTCATTCTGATTGATCGGGAATCCGGAGGTCTTCCTGAGCACCTTCACGCCCTGGAAGTCGGCGTCAACCGGATTGGTCCATTCGAGCGTCAACCGCGATTCGCCCACCGTGACCGTGAATCCCGTAACGTTGGCCGGCGACGCAGTGTCCGGCAATGTCGCAAACGAGTTATTGCCAGAGAATGTCTCCTGGGCCAGCACGTCGGTCGAGCGGACGCGGAAATTGTAGGTCGCGCCCTTGGTGAGACCGGTCAGGACGACGAGATGATTCGTGACATTCGCCGCATCCGTGACGGTCGAACCGTACGCCGTGGTTGGTCCGTAATTAACCGTTGAGTTCGCGGCCGTATCAGTCGTCCAAAGGATGCGCGCGCCAGTCTGGGTGATGTTCGTGACCTGGATGGACGAGATCGTCGGCGGCGGCGGTTTCAGCGTCTTGAAAGTGAAGTTGCCCGAAGTCGCCAGATTGTTTGCAGCGTCTTTGGACTTCACGCGATAATTATAAGTCGCATCCGGAGCCAGGCCGGTGAGATCGACCTGGTGCGAAGTCGTCGCGATCGCATCGCTCTTCGTCGAACCATACGCGACGGTCGGACCGTATTCAACGAGCGAATCGGCGGCTTCGTTGGTGGTCCAGGTGATGCGCGCACCCGAGGTCGTGATATTAGTTGTCGCCACCAATGTAATGAGCGGCGCGGTCGCGTCCAGAGTTTTGAAAGTCGAGTTTGCGCTGATGGCTTCGTTCGCGGCGACATCAGCGGAACGGACGCGGAAATTATAGGTCGTATTTTCGCTCAGACCGGTCAGACTCACCGAGTGCGAGGTGGCAAGCACCGCATCGCCGGCGGTCGAACCATATGCGACGGTCGGACCATAATCAACATAGGAAGTCGCGGCTTCGTTGGTGGTCCAGGTGATGATCGAGCCGCTCACCGTGATCGAGGTCGCGGCGACGGCAGTGATCGTCGGCGGCGCAGAGTCTGGCGGAGCCACAGTCGCGAATGTGGCGTTCGCGACAAAAGATTCATTCGCGGCGGCGTCGCCAGAACGAACGCGGTAATTATAGGTCGTGCTGGGCGTAAGTCCGGAAAGCGTCACGCTATGGCTCGTGACCGAGTCAACCTGGCCGGCGCTCGAGGTATAAGGCGGCGGCGCAGCCGAACCATAATCAACATAGGAGGTCGCGTTCTCGTCAGTGGTCCAGGTCACCACGGCGCCGGTCGAAGTGATGTTCGAAACGACGACATTCGAAATGACCGGCGGCGTCTCATCAAGAGTGGTGAAAGTGGCATCCGTCGAACAGGCTTGGTTATTGTTGCCGTCGGAAGAACAGACCTGGTAGTGATACAGTACGCCCTCGCTCAATCCGGAAATTGCGAAGCTGTGCGTGAGGATCAGCGCGGCGTCGTTAAACGTGCTGCCGTACCCAGAGGTCAAGCCGTAACGGATGAGCGAGTTGGCGCCCTCGTTCGTATACCAGCCGATGGTAGCCGCAGATTTAGTGATGCTGGTGACGGAAATTCCCGAAATAGCCGGCGGCGTGGTATCTGGCGGCGTAATCGGTCCGCCGCCTTCAATGGCACATTCGGCCGAACAGCCGTCACCAGGCAGGATATTGCCATCGTCGCAACCCTCGCCCCATTCCAGAACCCCATTACCGCAAGCACCGACAATCGCGGCCGTGACCGAAACGGTAGCAGCATCAATGATCGAGACGGTCAGAGCGCAAGTCTCACCCACGCCGCCGCAATCACCTGCCGCATTCATTATTATAATGGCGTATGGACCGGAGACGCCCGGATTGGCCAGCGTGCCGCCTGGAGTTTCACCTTCAATAACAAGAGTAATGAACGCCCCGACCGCGCTGGCGGTGAAAGAAGCGCCGCAGGGAATGAACCGGAAAGCTCCGGCGGCAGTATCAACAGCAACGCCGATATTATTGACGCCATCGGCACAAGCCACGGTCGTGACGCCCGCCCCCTGATTAACCGCGTCAACAACACGCACCGTACCGTCTGTGAAACTGAAGTCGGCCTGGGCCCAGGTCCCAGCCAGCGCGAACTCCGGCGGCAGGTCCACAACGACTTCCTCGCCGGAGGCAAAAGTATTGCCAGCCGAAAGATTAAAGCTGATCTGGTGGCGCGAAGTCTCGGAGATCTGCTGATTGCTCAACATATCCCGGCGGTTCGAGATGCTCGTGGCCGAGACGAACCAAACAGCCGCCGTGAGCGCGGCGATGGCAAAGAGCGCCAAACCCATCACGACATTCAGTCGTTTGAGCTTGGCGTCGATCGCCCTCGGTTGGTTGTCAGACTTCTCGATCATGATCTTTTTGGCTCCCTATTATCTGACTCCGTCTCTCCCTGACTCCCGCACTCCTGCACTCTCAAACTCCCTGACTCCGTCTCTCCCCAACTCCGTCACTTCTTATTATTATCTTTCTGATACTTCTTAATGATCGACCGTTTGTATAATTTCATCGCTCCGATGAACAGCAGGATCAACAGCAGGATGATGCCGCCCGCGATACACAAGATGCGCCACGGCCAAACATAGAATTCGCGGGTATCGGTCACGATCTTGTTCTGCTTGCCGTAATTCAGGACCAGCATCGCTTCGTATTTGCCGAAAGCGAAATTGTTCCACTCTTTGAGCAGCTCCGAGCTGCCGCTATCGCCAGCCGCGCGCCGCCAGCCGAACTCGAACTTCCGGATACTGGATGGCAGGACGCTCCGAAAATCAGAATTGACCGGGATGCTGGCCACTTGGCGGCCGAACATGTCCTTGATGAACAGATTGCCAGTCGGGCGCAAATGAGTGTTGCCGGAGTTTTCGAATCGCAGGAAAAAATTCACCGGCAGGTAGTTGTACCAGACCCGCGGATTCTTGAAACCGAACTCTGCGATACTGGCGGTCTCTTTCGCTTCGCCGCTCACATCCACAAAAATGAGCATGCCGATCTGCGCAGCGACGCCGACGCCCTCGCCGCTGATCTCCGGCGGCTGAGTCGAAAGGATGATGGCTCCGAAATGGCCGCCCGGCTGAGCGTTGACCGGCACGTTGATCGAGAACGGCAGATTGACCCGGTCGCCAGGCTGCAGAGTGAACGGCTCGGTGGAATCCATTTTCACCCAGGTCGCGAGCGCGGTGCCGTACGGGTCCTCATCAGCGTCATAGAATACCGGCGAACCCTCTTCATCGCCGCTCGTGAAATTATCCACCACCGGATAAAGCGTGATCGGAAAAGGATTCTCGTTGTAGGCTTTCAGAACATCCATGACCGTGTCGCCTGGATCCAGCGAATAATCGACGAAGATCGGCGAAATGGTGATAGCGCTGGCGCCGCTCGGCCACAGCATCGCGGCGATGGCCAGGGCGAATAACGAACCGAGAATTTTTTTCATAAGCTGATCGCTTATTAATTTGATAGTCGTTCTTGATTCTCCGACTCGACTCAAGAAACATTCATGAATCTTCCCTGAGTCGCATCGAAGGTTTTCCTGTTCTCACTCCAGCACTCCAGCACTCTCCCAACCCCCTACCTCAACAACCTCCGACCGCGGACGACGTCCAGGTAATAGTCCCTGGACGCCGCCCGTAGTGCCTGGCTCACCGCGAAGCGGTGTGCCTGGCACTGGCACAGGCTCACCGCGAAGCGGGGTGCCTGGCACTGGCACTAGAACGTGCCGGTCGCGCGGAAGGTCAGAACCGACTGATAGGTGTCGGCCATCGTCGTGGTCGCAGAAGCGGCTTTGATGAGAATGTCGATAGCCTGGTTGGCAGTGCCATAAACCGGATTGCCACCCGAGTTAGCGATTGGCTTGAAGGAATCGGCAACGCCGCCGACCGCGTGAGTACCACAGGCGCCGTTATACGGCTGAACGGCCGTAATGGTGCCTTCGCCCACATCGAGGGTGCCATTGACGCACAAACCGTAACCCTCCGTGCCAGGTGCAAGCGTGGTCGCCGCGGCATCAGCCCAGGTGGTCAACATGTAGTCAGGCGTGGCTTGGCCATCCAAACCGAAAGCCGTGTTGTTTTTGACCTCGACGACCGCGCCGCCATCGGCATTGGTCTGGAGATCAAGACAAACGTGATTCGCGCCCGTGGCGACTTCGGTTGGCACGACATTTCCCAGGCTCACAGAGTAAGGACCAGCAGACTCACCGGCGCAGACGCCGCCCGGCACATCAATGTCGAATACCATGACAGACTGGATAGTCGCGGTCACCGTGACGTAATCGTAGTCAACGATGGCTACCTTGGCGGTAGCACCAATATCGGTGATACCGCTAAGCGTGATCGAGTATGAACCTGTGCCTATAGCAGGATTTGTGACCTTGGAGGCACTAAGAATATTCACCCCGATCGTCGTGACACCAGCCGTGACAGCTGTGCTGTCCGTGCAGAACTGGATGAGGAGTACGCCATCGGTGGAGAGGTCATACCTGACCTGGTTGGCAGTGGCGGTGCAGGCTACACCGTATGTGTTAGCGCCATCTTGAGCCGCCACAGTCTGCGGCGTGCCAGCAACAGTCACCTGAAGTTCGGTAGCATCACCGACAGACAGTGTGTTTGTCCCTGTGAAACTTGGCGCTCCCATGGTAATCGTCAGGGCCGGCGGCGCGGCATCTAAACCGGCAATGCTGGCGCCAGACACGAACGACATGGTATGCGTAGAAAGCGCCGAGGCTTGCACGCGCGACATCGTATCCGAGAAGACGGTCGACGCCGCCTTCACGGGCACTACCGGCGCCCAAAGCGAGAGCACCATGGAGAGCGCGGTCACTTTAGCGGCCAGTTTAACGAATTTATTTTTCATGTTCTTGTCCTTTCCTTGAGGCGATAGCACACCGGCTTCGTCGTTCTTCCACTCTCGAGCTATGGAAGATAGCTAACTAAGAGACGGAGACGGTTCGGCGCTTTAACGCGCCAGACGGGATATCGCCCTGGAATTAAGTTTTTAAGACCTATTTATTTTTGGTCCTGAGCCTGCTTCGCGATCGTCAACCGCCAAGCATTCTGTTAGTTTCGTTCCTGGCCGGACCGACCAAGAATATATCGACCTTTAGGGGAAAACCCCTCGACTCAGGCTAATGCCTTCGCTCGAAAGATGTTTCCCGGATAAACCCTGCGAAAAAGCGGCATACGCGTTCCCAGCGACCCTCAGGTTGTAGAGTGCTGGGTTGGACCCTCCCGCGCGAGAAGGATCCTGCCGGCATTTTTCATTCGCGACTTACACCAGTCGCGATGTCCGTCTTCCAGCCTGATTTTCGGCTGAACCCCGGGCATCGCGGTTCGTATCATCGCTGGTTGTAATGACCACTCCCTGACTCCGTCTCTCCCTCAATATGTACTCGTCATAATGAACGTCAAGGTGTCGGTATAATCCGTCGCCCCTGGCACAGTGTGGCTAATTGCCGCTTTCACCAGAATTTCCGCCGCGCCATCATCGAAGTAGTCGCTCGCGCTCAGGATCGTTCGGTTCGTCGAGTCCAGAATGCCGACATCGTGCCCGGTGGTCTTGGTGCAGGAGCCGTTATAAGGCGCTGTTTTTGTCAGGTTGTTGCTCGAGAAAACACAGATACCGTAGCCAGGCGTTCCTGCCTCCAACGATGCGGTGGCCGAAGCCATAGTGTAGGGCAGGCTCGGGCTATGGAGGCCGCTACTAGCGTCGCGCACCGCGATGACAGTGCCGTTACGCGACGGGGAGCTGGCAGTGATAAAGACCGACTTCACCGTCGAACCATCCGAAGTTTTCACCGCTGCGGGCGACAAATTACCGAGAGCAACCGGATCCCCAGGCGTACCTGGCGACGCGTACCCGACTCCGATACTCAAAGTCAGTGATGGCATTCCAGAAAAACACTGATAGCCGACGCAGGCGCCATAGCTAGCGCTGGTAAGCCCCTCGCCCGTAGCCAATTCACCGAACGTATCCTCGACGATGTAGTTGCTTGAAGTGGAGCGGGCGCCGCCGATGTTCAAAGAATCGGACTGGACCCGATAGTTCGTCGACGTCATGTAGTCCGCGGAGGCAATTGGGGAAATAAAAAACGCGGCAAACATAACAAAAGCCGCGCCGACAGCTTTAAATATTATTGAGGTTTTATTTTGGTGTGTTGGCCCAAGCATGGCAGGCTTTTTTTTGCCGTGTTCAGAGTAATCGCTCTGATGTATATATTGTATCAATTTTGAGAATGAGGGTCAATGAGTCTATATATGCCAAATCTTCTCTAAAACAAGCCAAATAATCGAGGCCTGTTCATAAGTTTTTCAATCATTTTTTGACTACTGAACAATTACGTTGTTCATGGCCGGACTTATCCACAAAATACCATGTTTTCCCCCGTTTTTGACCGACTTATCACCAACTTATTAACTTTTCAGCCCTTTTCCACCCAAAACCACCAGACAAAAATCAACCCAAAACCGTCTGACGACTTTTTTGGGGGGCGTCCGGCTAGAGCCCAGATCGTTCGACTGCTTGATCGCCGCCTTCACCAGCCTGTCCTGAGGAGCTCAGATTCCGCCCTCGCTCGAAGAATATTTAGCCTGAGCGTTGATCAAAAAATCCAGGCACAACGTCCTAATTATTTTGAGAGTTGTGAAGAGGCGGGGTCAGGAAACTCCGCGACTCCGGTTCTCCATGACTTCGTATCTCAAAAAAACCAACAACAGACTATGTGTCGTAAAATATTTAATTATCATCAAATGACCTTAATCTTAAGAGATTTAATTTTGCTTGATTAGTGAGCCTGTCGACTCAATTTCTGTCCTTACTCGAAGAATATTAAATACTAACGAAAACAACCCGCGGTTTACCCCGGACTCACCACAAAATGTTTCACGTGAAACAAAAAAGCCCTGAAATAGGGCTTGTTGATTCCCAGACGAGAATCAACGATCGACGACCGCGCGACATCATGGGTAATAGTTGATGCTGTTACCCTACTCTAGCGGCGGCAACCTTTGCAGGCTCTGAACTATCGCTTCACCAAAGCGCTGGGAAATAATCTGCAAAAGGTAGACTAGGCCCCAGCAAACAAATATTACTGCCAGCAGCAAGAATAAAACCCAGTGATATAATTTGGCGGCCAAACTACCCTCTTTATCAAAATCGTTCTGACCCACGATTGCCTCCTGTGGTTTGAAAAGAACTGTTCTGAGCCTATTATTTTACACCTCAAATGTCAAGGCTTATTTAAGCTCAATGTTTCACGTGGAACATCGCGGATCGAATTGGCACAAACAAACAAAAAACCCATAAAATCGTCCTTGCCGATCAATTCCGGAGATTAAGATTGTTTCACGTGGAACAATCATGATTAGCTCTATCAGAGGCGTCTTTACAGCCTCTAAAAAGCCTGCCATAATCTCCTGGCCTGACTCCCCTGCCCTCATAGTTCAATGGATAGAACAAGTCCGTCCTAAGGACAAGATGGAGGTTCGATTCCTTCTGGGGGCACCACATCAACCTGCAGGCAGCACGAACACAGGCGCGAATGAAAAAGAACCTCCACCTGTGCAAAACATGTTGATGCCGGACGATTTCAAGCTTGAGCATGGCCCGAGGGCTGTGGACAGGTCAGGGACTCGACAGAACTTTGAGCATCAAATATACTGACGCCTGGTGGGCTTAGATCGCGGTCACCGCAAGTCCAGTTGACCAGTATTTGGTCGCCCACGGATGACAACCAGCCCTTCGACAACATCCAAAGCCCCAAGCGGGCCCGTAGCTCATTTGGTAGAGCGCTGCATTCGCATTGCAGAGGTAGCGAGTTCGAGCCTCGCCGGGTCCACCAACCAACAAGATCCAGTCGCACCAGCGGCTGGATTTTTGATTCTGCAGCGCTGCAAAATTACGGGATTAACAAATGCGAGTGGTCGTTAAAATTTATGTTTCGTGATTCACGGATCAGCAAACAACATCAGCAACAAAATCAGAGCTGGGCGATCACCGGAACAACCAGACCACTGCCGATAAAAGTGTAATTAACACGCATATTTTTTCAATAATAATACTGGTAATCCAAATAAGCAGATTGTGCTGTATTAATATGATATCTTGCGTCGTAAAATAACCATACTGCTGATTTGCTAGCGACTGGCGCACACTGCTATACTTAGCCTGTTATGCAAAATATTCTTCTCGCGATCATCCTGGTTGTTTCTTTGGCAGCGGCCGCGGCCGTCTATGCTCTCGCCCGCAAGGTGCAGGATCTGAAAGACTCCCAAACCAACGACAAAGGCCTGGTCATGTTGAACCAGAATATTCAGGGCATGCGCGAGAGTCTCGACCGGACGAACGAGTCTCTGGGCAACCGACTCGACAAGGCGGCCCAGGTCGTCGGCGCGGTACAAAAAGAACTGGGCGTCGTCCAGGAGCGGTTCAAGGGGTTCGAGGCTTTCAATGACCTCTTGCACCCGAAACTGCGCGGTAACATCGGCGAGCAGATCCTGTCGGACATGTTGGCCCAGGTCTTCTCGACCGAACATTATGCGACACAATACAAATTCCGTGACGGGCAGACCGTGGACGCGGTCGTGAAGACCAACGCCGGTATCATCCCAATCGACTCGAAGTTCCCGTACGAGAACTTCCACCAGCTGACGAAGGCTACGAACGACGAGGAGCGCCGCGTCGCGGCCAAGGAGTTCGGCAAAGCCGTGAAGAAGCATGCGGACGACATCGGCAAGAAGTACATCCTGCCGGACGAGGGAACGGTCAATTTCGCCGTCATGTATGTGCCGTCCGAGAACATCTATTACCACATGCTGACCGACGAGGAGAACGACCTGATGGGTTACGCCAAGAGCAAGAACGTGCTTGTGACCTCGCCGCACGGATTCTTCAACTTCCTGCGGGTCGTACTGACCGGGCTCGAACGGAGCAAGCTGCAGGAGCAGGCTCAGAAGATCTGGGACGTGCTAAAGGGGGTCCAAGTCGAAGCGGTCAAGTTCGAAGAGACGTTGGGTGTGCTTTCGGGCCACATCACGCGAACCAAGGGCGCCATGGACGCGGCTCAGTCCGGTTACGCCAAGCTGACCAGCCGGATCGACCAGGTGAAGCTGATTGAGTAGGGGACTGGCGGCGGGCCTCCGTATATTCAATCACGGCTAACGGCAGGAATAAGTATTGACGCCACGGGAGAAATGACGTAATCTGCGACTATTCCGTGAATAATCATCGTAAATAAGCTATGCCGATCAAGAAAGCCGCCGAGAAGGCTCTGCGCCAGACCAAAAAACGGACCGCGCGCAACCTGAAGATCAAGGAGACCATTGCGTTCCTGCGCCGGTCGATCCGTAAGGCCACCGAGACCAAGGACGTGAAAAAGGCTGAGCAGCTGGTGAAGTCGCTCATCCAAGTCCTCGACAAGGCCGTCCAGAACCGGGTCATCAAGCTGAACACCGGCAGCCGGACCAAGTCGCGCTTGGTGAAGGGGCTGAACAAGCTGAAGAAGCAGTAAATTTCCGACCGAAGAACGGGGCCGCCAAGGCCCCGTTTTTGTTTCCACACTTTATCCCCAAAAGGTGTCAGGTACTTTTGGGGTGCTAAAGGTGTCAGGTACCTTCTGGGGAATAAAGGAATAAATGATACTTACCCAATAAAAAGACCCGTCGCAGAGGACGGGTCTAGAGGAGCGAAAAGAACTATTGGCCGATAACCTTGCCGGCGAGCAGCCGCAGAATATCGGCGCGGAAGCAGAGATAGATCAGGCCGAGGAACAGCGGCAGCGTCAACCAGGTGTACGCGGCGACAAGCTGCTTGCCGTAACGTCCGCCGATCTTCTCCAGGATCAGGGCCAGGATGTGGCCGCCGTCCAGGATCGAGAGCGGCAACAGGTTACAACCAGCGAGTGCCGTATTGATGGCGTAGAAGAAGACGACATAACTCAGCGCCATTTCACCGAACGTCGGGGTCGTAACCGCCACGGATGCGCCGTACTGGATGATACCAATCGGTCCGGCAACGCCAGCGGCAAAATTGCTGAAGCCGTCGACTAGCGTCTGAACGATCACGTAAGGCGTGGTCAACCAAACCTTGAATGGTCCGATGATACCGACAGCCACCAGCGCCAGCCAGTCCGGCAAGAACCCGGATAACGCCTGCGCTAGCGGATGCAGATCAGCCGGCATCTTGCCGCCAGTGGCAAAAATAAGACCGATCAGGGTGACGCAGGCCGCGAGCGTGTTGAAGAACATGCCGGCCAGATACACCTTGATCTTGGACCAATGGCTGGCTTCGGCCAGCGAGCCTGGTCCTTCCGCCACAGGCCGAGTGTAGCCGCCGAACAAGATTGGCTTGATCTTGAACTCCGTACCGCTCTTGAGCCGCCAGCTCCAGATCGTCGGCCCGAACCCGATGGTGAATTCCGGAACTACAATGCCGTTGCGTTTCATGGCAACGTAGTGGCCGTACTCATGCACCAGGATGATCAGACTCAGGATCAGGATGGAAATGGCCGCGCCGGGGCTGTAGCAGGCGCAGAAAACGTAAGCAGGCAGGGTAATGGTCCGCCAAATGCCGACAGCATGCGCTTTATACCACTCAGACAAGGCTTTGAAATCCATGGCTACCTCCCTCGGATTCCTAAAATTGTCAGGGAACTGGAATGACCTTAACCCGCGCGACCGGGCGCGTCAAATCAAAAAGACCGGGGTCGGCCCCGGTCCGCCTGATGATCCAGCGGTTCCTATTACTAGCCAGCGGCGCAGGTTGAACTGAGCCGGACGGCGAAAATATCGAGCAGGGCGCGAGCTTTGCCGCCGCCGGTCTTGAGCGAGCGTTCGATCTCGACGAGATCGGCGTGGCGGTCGGCAAGCGTGCGCAGATCAAAACGACGCGCCGCGACCAGGGCCTTGCCGGCGACGAAAGGATGCGCGCCGCAAGCGGAAGCCAAAGCGCCGCTGTCATTCAGCCCGCGATCGAGTTGGTCGCGCGCGGCGATGAGCAGACGGAAATGTTTCTCGAGCAGCGTCACGATCTGCATCTCGGCCATGCCTGACAAGAACAGTTTCTCCAACGCGGCCAGCGCCAGGCGATCGCGGCCGGACACGCAAGCATCCAAAAAAACGAAGAACGCGTCCGCTTGCGCTTCGCTCACGAGTTCATGAACATCGGCCGGCGCGATCGAGGCCGCGCCGCGCGCCTGGACGTAAGCGGCCAGTTTGGCGATCTCCTGGCACAGGCTCCAGGAATCCACGCCGACGAGCGCGATCAGATCCTGCGCCGCGCGCGGCTCGATGCCGACGCCGGCGGCCTGACACTCCTCGCGGATCAGCTGGCCGGCCGCTCCGACATCAAGCGCCGGAAATTCCAGCGAAAATTTTTCTTTGGCCAGGTCGGCAAAGAGGGGAGAGCGGCGCAGTTTGGCGGCGCCAGCTTCTTCAAAAAAAACCGCGTTCGTGGTTTCGGGCAAACGAGTCAGAGCTTCGACCAGATTCGTTTGCAGCTCGGCCTTGGCGGCGGACAAAAAATGTTCCAGGATGACCAATTTTTTCTCAGCCAAAAACGGCGAGGCAAACAACGCTTCGCTGACCCGGGGCCAGGCGGCATCAGCGGCCCGCAACACCACGGAATTCAGGCCTGACGGGTCGCGCTGGGCGGCAAACTGGGAACGCACGGACGCCAGCCGGCGCCGCGACCGAAAATTGTCCTCGCCGTAGATAAGGAAACGCATGGCTAGATTATACCAAAAGCGCCCGCATCGCGGGCGCTGATCTTATGAACAGCTTGTTCACATGACGCCGAGCATGGCCAACAGGATCTCCACGGCGATCAGCACGATGATGATGACCTCCATGAACTCCGCGCGCTTCGTGCTGATGATGTTGATGAGCATCTCCGAACTGTCCTTGATGAACTCCAGTTTGAACCGCAGCGCTTCGAAGCGGTCGTCGAGTTCGAACATCGAACGCAGCTTCAGGAACAGCGCCTCGGCGTCCTTGTCCTCCCAGGCGATGTCCGGCTTGTCGAGCAAGGACAACCTCGTCACCATGAAATGCACCATGTTGCCGCTCATACCGACGGTCTTCAGGATACTGCGGGTGTTGGTGGCCACGAGCTTGCCGTGCGCCTCGAGCACGCCATGGATGCGCTCCAGGGCCTGCTGGGTCTCGGCGATGCGCCGCTCGACGAAATCGATCGCCACGGATTGCGCCATGACGTGGGAGATCAGCAGGAACCTTTCCAGGGTGAACTGTTTCAGCTGGACATGGCCGAATTCGACGCTCTCCGGCTGCTCGGGTTCGATCATGATGGCATAATCTTCCGGCAGCACCTTGGGATCCTTGCCCTCGGCCATCTCTTCGCCATAAGCAAAACGCTTCAGGAGTTTGGCGATCTCTTTCTTGTCCTCGATGCCGCAAACGGTCACGACGCCGAAGGCGTAGACGCAGACATAATGGCTGTCGCCCGACTGGTAGACGAGCAGATTGCGCTCTTTGCGCACCAGGGACAATAATGGCAGGTCAAGATTCTTCTGCTCGATCTTGGCTAGATCAAGCGAATTCCTGACGTAATAAGCGAGAACCTGATACTTGGTGGCCATATGGCTTCAGGATAGCCTACCGCCCGCCAAGGAGTCCAGTTGGCTGCTTGATTATGGCCGATGGCTCGATGGAATATAAAAGCACCGCTCACAGAGCGGCGCCTTCGGCTAGTGACTATCAACTACTCGGCCAACCGCACCAGATCGCCCCACCGTTCGCCAGCACTGAGATTGACCGCGATCGGCACGTCGAACTTCCTGACGCCGACCATGAGTTCGCGGATGACCGGCGCGACCTTGCTAGCGAGCGCTGCGGGAACTTCGAAAATGAGTTCGTCGTGAACCTGGATGATCAGCCGCGGCGCTTCCTCGCCCTCGCCGTAGTCGCGGCGGAGACGCTCGTCGATTTGCGTCATGGCCAGCTTGATGAGATCGGCTTGCGTGCCCTGCATCGGCATGTTGATGGCCTGGCGCTCGGCCGCAGCCTTCTCACGCTGATTCAACAGATGATAATTCGGGAAAAAACGGCGGCGGCCAAACAACGTCTCGACGTAACCATCCTTACTCAATTTCTCTTTCATCGCCTCGATGTAATCGGCGAGTTCGGGATTCACGGCGAAGTAGCGGTCGATGAATTCGCGCGCCTCCGGCATCGTGACGCCGGAACTTTCGGCGAGCCGCTGCGGGCCCATGCCGTAGAGGATGCCGAAATTGATCGCTTTGGCGATGCGCCGCTTCGACGCGGCCTCGGCCTCGCCCCACATCTCGACCGCGGTGCGCCAATGGATGTCCTCGCCGGCCAGGAACGCTTTGGTCATGGCTTTCGCTCCGGTGATGTGCGCGGCGATGCGCAACTCGATCTGCGAATAGTCGGCCGCGAGCAGGACACAGCCTGGACGCGCAATGAAAGCGTTCCGCACGCGGCGGCCGAGATCGGTCTCGGCGGTCGGGATATTCTGGAGGTTCGGATCAGACGAAGACAGCCGTCCGGTCGCGGTCACGGCCTGATTGAAACTGGCGTGGACGCGCCCGGTCTTCGCGTTGACGAGCGCCGGCAGCGCCTCCACGTAAGTCGAACGCATTTTCGCGACCTCGCGGTATTCCAGGAGGGCGTCAATGATCTCATGGCGGCCGCGCAATTTCTCGAGCTCCGCCGCGGCGGTCGATAAAGCCTTGTTTTTAGCGGTTTTTTTCAGGCCGGCGGAAGAAAGCTCCAGCTTTTCAAAAAGTATCCGGCTGACCTGTTTCGGGGAATTGATGTTGAACTCTTCGCCCGCCAATTTATGGATGCGCTTTTCCAGCTTGGCGATGTCGCCGCCGAGCTCACGCGACAATTTTTGGAGATAAGCCGCGTCAATGGCGACGCCGGTCCGTTCCATGCGGGCCAGGACCGGAACCAGCGGCAGCTCCAGGGTTTCGTTGAAGTTGGCGAGTTGCAGCGCTTCCAATTTATTGCGCAGCTCGTCAGCGAGCGGGAGCAGCTGCGGCAGTTCGACCTGCAGGCGCGCGAGCTTGGCTTCGACGCTGTCGTCCTTGGCATCCGCGGCCGGCAGTTGGCGGAAGTAGGCGAGCAGGGCCTCGAGCGAATTGCGGCGCTCGCCGGAGAAGATCAGGTAGGACGCGATCATCAGGTCGAAACACGGATGGGCGATGGTCCAACCCAAAGAATAAAAAACATTGATCTCGCGCTTCAGGTCGTGACAGACCAGCGTGGGCTTCTTGCCGCCATCCGCGAAAAATTCTTGCAGAGATTTTTTTCCGCCAGCAACAGCTTTCTTGGTCAGGATGTAATGATGCGATCCGTCGGTGAGCCCGAGACCGATAAGGCCGGGCGCGATCGGGTCGGCGCTCTCCGTGGACGAACGGAACGCGATGATCTTGGCGTGCGCGAATTCGGCGACGAGCGCGGCCACGGCTTGGCCGTCATCAATGATCGTGACCGGCTCGCTGATCGCGGCCGGACGCGCGGCGGCGTCTTCAATGGTCGGGGCTGACGGCTGTTTCGCAGCCTCGTCTTTCAGTTCCGAAGTTTTCGCCGGCGCCGGCTCCGAACCCTCGGGCAGCTGCTGCAGCAATCTGGCGAACTGGAATTCTTCAAAGATGTCGCGGACCTGCGCTTGCTGGGGCAATGAAAAAACGGCTCTATCAAGCTTAAAATCAACCGGCGCGTCGCGGCGGATGCGGCACAGGTCGCGGGCTTCGAAGGCTTCTTTTTTGCCGGCCAAAAGTTTTTCTTTGGCCGCGGGTCTGATCTTGGCCGCGCGCCGGTCGTCCTGCTCCAGCGCCGCGTAGAGCTCGTCCAGGGAACCGAATTCGGACAGCAGCGCGCTCGCCGTGACCTCGCCGATGCCTTTGACGCCGGGGATGTTGTCCGAGGGATCGCCGCGCAGTCCTTTGTAATCGACCATCTGGTCGGGACGCAGGTTGAAACGCGCGCGCACCGCCGCGTCGTCATAGACGACCATGTCGGTGATGCCGCGGCGCATGGTGTAGACGCGCGTGCGCTCGTCGACGAGCTGCAGCGTGTCGAGATCGCCGGTCACGATGAGAACGCCGACCGCGGCGTCGGCCGCCTTGGCCTGTTCGTTGATGGTGCCGATGACGTCGTCGGCTTCGAAACCCTGGGCCGTGAAGACCGGTACGTTCATCGCGGCGAGGATCCGCTCGATGAGCGGGATCTGCGCATAGAGTTCGTCCGGTTTCTTTTCGCGCTGTGCCTTGTAATCATGGAACTGTTCGTGGCGGAAAGTCTTGCCTTTGAGATCGAACGTGACCGCGAGATGCGTCGGTTTGAATTCGCGGACGGCGCCGAGCAGCGTCATCGTGAAACCGTAGGCGCCAGAAATCACGCGGCCATCCTTGGTCGCGAGCGGCGGCAAAGCATGCCAGGCGCGGTACAGGACCGCGTTGCCGTCGATGATCATCAGCAATTTTTTAGCTTCAGCTGGCATAAGTTGAGCAGATACAGGATAGCATATCGGCCCCGAAGCGTCCTTGCCCCGGCAACGGTCCCGGTGGTTGACGTTTGGCCTAATTATTGTCTAAATTGGCTTGTCCTTTGAAAATAAGATCCAGTCGAGGAGAAACCATGAAAAGAAACGGACGGATCACGAGTCAGATCGTCTTGATCATCCTGTCGCTCGCGATGACCGCGAGCGGCGCCAGTTACGCCCGGGTCGAACCAGCGATCGGCGGCCAGATCAGGCTGATCGAACGCGGGGCCAGATTATTCTATCGGTTCGAACGCGGCGCGGAGAAGATCTGTCTCGCGCTGCCCGGATCCTCATTCGAGATCATCGCGATCTACCGGAGCAGCCTCATCGGCGCCTCTGACCAGTATTTCCTACGCTACTCCGACGCGGACAGCGAGGAATTCTGCCGGCAATTTTCGCGCGAGACCCACAAATGCGGGTGGTGTCTGGAGCGCCGGCAGCAATACATCAACGGTCAGCGGCCGGGAAGCCGCCCACTCTGCCTCAACAGCGAGATCTTGTACGCGCGCTTCGATCAGTTGGAGGAGCTGCAACGGACGGAGATATTTTGCCTCAAGAGGAGCGCGGACATGAAAGCGGACGAGATGCGGGAAGCCAAAAGACTGGCCGACTTCATGGATAAACTCCGCGAGGAATTGGACAAGAAACCCTGACGACCGATCTTTCAGCCACTAGACCAGAAGCGCTCGCTTCTGGTTTTTTCTTTATTGCTTTCGCCTTATTGACAAATCTTCGATTCATGACAAGATGGCCACATTCTTTGACAACCAAACGGTCTGATGACCGAAAGGAGTTATTGCGATGACGTCGATGAATCCATATCGTTTCTGCCTTCTCTGCTTGGTTGCGGCATCCGCCGGCGGTTGCAATCAGAGCCCGATTGGCGACCAAGTCATGCTTGTCGGCGACTACAGCATACTGCGGATCAAGCCCGACTTCGGCCTGTGCAACGCCGAATCCGGAAGTGTACTGACCGTGATTGGGACCTATAAGTGGTCATACAATGAGCCCCACCCAGACGGCCAGCTCATGGCACAGGCGACAAGCTACTACGTCGCTTATACTGCACCCGCAACTCCGTCGCATCCCACCGATGCCTGCCGCGACGGCGATATGCTTGAAGTAGGCCAATACGACTTTGAAGAATATCGGGAGATCAACGCAAAAATAACGGCCAAACAGCACGAGATCCAGCACCGCAAGGATTTCGAGAAGAAAGTCTACGAAAAACAAACCGGACAACATCAGGCCGAATAACCGTAACGACCGATCTTTCAGCCACCCGACCAGAAGCGCTCGCTTCTGGTTTTTTTGTTGGACTATAAAAATCTTTCGACTATGCTCAAAAAAATTTGATATCCCCTGAATTTGGCCGACGCGGACCAATCCCCCTTCTCCCGCGTTTGTGACGCGGGATGCGGGGGATTCGCATTTTTTATCCAATCTCGGCTGACGCCGAGATTTTCTGATGGAGGAGAACAAAAGACGCCCGCTCGAGAGAGAAGGGCACCTTTCGCTGTTTTTGTCTTTGAGAGCGAAGCGGGCCAGCTCAGCTGGCCTCACCTCGCTCTTTTCGCCCGGTCATCTTATTAATGAAAGCAAAGCTGAGCTTTGCCCGCATTATTCTATGACCGAGCTGAGCTCGGTGGAGGCCCGGGCGGGAG
>JBAYFM010000018.1 GCA_041667185.1 Patescibacteria group bacterium
GCGCCAGGCTGGCGCAGGGAATGGCGGCGAGGCCGATGCCGGCGAATACCACTGCTGCAATGATCAGGATGCGTTTCATCGTGTTCGTTTCCTTTCGTCGTTTCGTCCGAGACGCGGTTACTGACAGTTCGCGGCCCAGTCGCTCTGAGCGGCGAAGACCGACTGCGTTCCGGGCGTAAGGCCGAATTTGGTCTCTCCGATGTTATTACCCGGTTTGCAAGCGAGGATCTGGCTCGCGTTGCAGCCGTAGATGACCTCGTCGTCGCCCATGTGGTTCGGCCGGAGACCGGACGAAGGCACCGGACCGGCGAGGTTGGTGCCTGAGCAGAGATCATCAGCATCAAGCGCCCCATCCTGGTCGGAGTCTTTCCAGACCTCGATGGCAGTATGCAGAAGGCTGTCGAGCGAAATGGTCTGACCATTCGACGACAAGCAGAGCGCTACGTTGTGAAGCCCCAACGGATCAGATGGATTCGAGGGGTTGTCGCCGAGATCGCCGTTAACCGCGACTGTCGCACAGCTTCCTGCCGCTGGCAGAGACACGCGGGTTCCGCCAGAGCATTCTGAACCGCCGAACTGCGCGCCGCTCGTATCCTTGATGCAGACCTTGGAACCCGTTGCCGACGAGATGTCCACTGATACGGCTTTCGTCGCGCCTGGCGGCAGGATCGCATCGATCAATACCGCTGTGCGCAAGCCGGTGGAGTCTACCGTGATGACGACTGAAGATGCTCCGGACAGCGGTGTCGTACCCTGAGGCAGCGTGACTTGGTACGAACTGACGTCATTTTGTACGTTGGTATCCGTGATGGTGACCGTCGTTGAACCGTCGGGGTTCAACTGAAGCGACGTAGTGACATCAGGACCGCCGTTGACAGTGACCGGCACGCCGACAGGAGAATCGCCGAAAATGATCATTCGATCATTCAGCGAATCAACGCCGAACACCCGGTCATACATATAATCAACCGCGATACCGCCTTCACCGCCGCCGTAACTGCAGGCATTGGTGGTGCCGTTCGCCCGGACTCCGCAAGGAGCGTTGACCAAGCGGGGGCCGAAAGAGGGTTGGCCAAGAACAGTGATCGCTGGCTCGCCATTGGTGATGGAGCTGACATCGAAGACGCTCGTCCGGTAGTTCAACCAGTCATTGGCGTACAGCAGGTTGCGGACCGGATCGTAATCGAGGTAGGACGGCGCCCAGAAATTGCTCGCGGTATTGCCGAGAACATTCTGCGAGAACGCCGTTTGGCCGAGCACATTCACCGCCGGCATGCCGTCGGTGATGCCGTTCGACAGGTCGAAGACGGATACGCGCGCGCGAGAATACTGCGAGACGAAGAGCCGCTGGTGAACGTTGTCATAGACGACGTCCATCGGGACGGCCATGCCGCAGGCATTGGGCTGAGTCGTGCATCCGAACGCCGGATTCATGGTGTCCCGATACAGGTTGCCATTGTTGATCCGGTCGTCGTTCCCGGTCTGCAGGTTCGGCTGGCCGAGCACGTGCGCGGCTGGCATGCCGTCGGTGATGCCTCCGGCAAGTTCCCAGATCATGACGCGATGGTTGTATGAATCCGCCACGAACAATCGTTGGTTCTGACTGTCAAAACCAAGTCCGAAGGCGTCTTCGAGGCCGCAGGCGTTCACCTGCGTCGTACAGCCGAACGCGGCATTCTGCGTATTGGCAGCCGTATGGTAATTCGCTCCCGGCGCTGGACCACTTTGCAGGTTCGGTTGACCGAGCACATGCGCGGCCGGCATGCCGTTGGTGATGCCATTCGATAGCTCATACACCATGACGCGGGAATTTCCGTCGTCGAGCACGAAGAGGCGATCATTCACCTCATCATACGCGACGTCGTCAGGACGAAGCATGCCGCAGGCGTTGACGTCGGTGGTACAACCGAACGCGGGGTTTTTCGCATTTCGACCGTAATACGGCGCGCCGCTGATATCCCATCCGCCGCCGGACATATCCGGCCAGCCGAGCTCATACACGGCCGCCATGCCATTCTGGATCCCGCCATAGAGGTCATAGACCAAGACGCGTCCGTTGCCGAAGTCGGCAAGGAACACTCTGTTGTGAATGCGGTCATAGGCTACGCCACGCGGCTCGGCGATGCCATTCGCTCCCGTGGTTCCGCCGTAACGGCAGATCGGGTAGCAGGATGGATCATATGGCGCCGATCCTTGATCGAGACTCGGATGTCCGAGGACATTCGATGCGGGCATGCCGTTCGAGAGCACGAGTGCGCTCGCCACGGCTGAAGTGAAGATGATAACCGTTGTCGGCAACATCCATCGTTGCATGCGCCCTTTCAGGCGAGTGGTCTTTTTCGTAGACATGCAGCGTCCTTTCGTGTGATCAGGTTTGGGGATTTTCCTATTTTCCTGCGTCCGTATGCGCTACGACATCATCCCATCCTACTCATACTGTGCACCGTCCATTTCTCTCCTTTCAGTTGTAAATGAACATAAAAACAGGGAAGACCCTGTTCCGTGGCATCCGGCTATTCCGGATGTGCCAGGCATTGATATACAGGAATTCACTTCTACTGTCAAGGATTACTGGACTGAGAAGATAAAAAAATAATAGTGCGGGGTGCGGGAACGCAGGAGTGTGGGAGTTGGGAAGAGACGGAGTTTGGGAGAGACGGAGTCAGGGAGAGATGGAGTTTGGGAGATAGTCAGCCTCCAGCACTCCAGCACTCCAGCACTCCCCCACTCTCCGCCACATAACTCAAAAACCGGCTCTGAAAGCCGGTTTGCATCCGTCGTCGCTTTTTCACTCATTCCGCCGCGCAAGCCTCTTGCTGATCGCAAAACGCCAGCATCCCGGCTGACAAAAAAGCCGGCAGACCGGCGTGAAATTGTCCGTAAAAGTCAGTGAAGCGCTGGTCGGCGACATACATCCCGGCCAGGCCGCGATAGATCTGCGGCGTGCAGTCGTAGAAACGGTCGATGCTGGCGTGGTGCTTCGCGATCTCAGCCTGGACCTCCGGACTCGCCGGATCCTTGCCGGCCGTAAGGAGAGCTGTGAGCGCGCGCAAGTTCGCGTCAGTCTCCGCACCGATGCGCTGCCAGTCCTCTTTCGTGAACTTAGCGACGCGTTCGCGCGATTGGCGAAAAGCCTCGGTGCGGCCCCAGCGCGCCTCCGCTTCTTTTTCAAAACTCCGGAGCTGTTCTTCGGGCCGCTGGCCGCTGCTCGGTTGCGGATCACTCATAGATCAGAGCGCTCCCAGATCGATCGTCGTATCGATATGGATCTGAGACACGAATTCCGGAATATGACTCACCATCAGGAGCGCGCCCTCGTAAGCGTCGAACGCTTTGGCGATGACCGGCAGATGGCGGAAATTGATGTGGTTCGTCGGCTCGTCGAGAACGAGCAACCCCGGCTTCATGAGCACCAGACGGCAGAGCGCGAGCAGACCTTTCTGGCCCTCGGACAGACTCCTGACCTTGCTCGCGAGGATCCGGCCATCGAGCAGGAAGCCGGCCGCGGTCGAGCGTAATTTCTGTTCGTCCTTCTCTTTCATCACGGCGTCGAGCGCGTCGAAAGCGGTCTGCTCCGGATCGAAATTCGAGAGGTCCTGGCGGTAGTAGCCGACGCGCACGTCGCGGCCGATCGTCACGCCTTCGGCTTCGCCGGCGACGATCTTCTCGAGGAAAGTGGTCTTGCCGATGCCGTTCGGACCGGCGAGCAGGACGTGCGTGCCGCGGCGCAGGACGATATTGGCGTCCTTGGCGACAGCCTCACCGCCCTTGGTGATGCCGACCTTCATGATCTCCAAAACCTTGCCGCTGAACTCGTAATCGAATTCCTGCGCGGGAATCGTGAACTCGCGGATGGTCTTGTCCTCGCGGCGGACCTCGACCATGCTTTCCTCGGCTTCGGACGCCGCCTCGCGCATGCGCTTGGCGACGAGGCGCAGTTTGCCGCCTTTGTGCGCAAAGACCTCGGCCTGTTCCTTCTTGCGTTTGACCTCGGCTTCGGCGCGGGCGTTCTGCATGCGCTCGCGCTCGATGCGCTGGGCGATCTCCTCGACGACATTCAGATAGTTGCCGACGTACTGCTCGACCTTGCACGTCTGCGCGTCGAGATACAACACGCCGTCAGTGAAGGCGTTCAGGAATTCCGCATCGTGCGAGATCACGAGCACGGTCTTTTCGTACATCATCAGGAAGCCGGTCAGGTGTTCGATGCCGGCCTGGTCGAGATTATTGGTCGGCTCGTCGAGAAGCAGGATATCCGGATCCTGGATGAGCGAGTACGCCAAGAGCAGCCGCGCCTGCTCGCCGCCGGAGTGGACGCGGAGTTTTTTCGTGAGTTCGGTCTTGAGATTCACCGCGTCGAGCACGTCGGCGATGCGTTTGTCGAGGTTGTACGGCGCCGGCGCGGGAAACGCGGTCGCGAACCAGTCGCGGACCGCGAGGTCGAGCTGATCGGGCGCGATGACCTGGCGGGCGTGGCCGACCTTGGCGTCGGGCGGAGTCATGTGGATCGTGCCGGACTTGGGTTTGAGTTCGCCGAGAGTCAGCTTGAAGATCGTCGTCTTGCCGGCGCCGTTCTGGCCCATGAGCGCGATACGCATGCCGCGGCGCACGGAAAAACTGGCCTCATCCAGGATGGGCTTAGCTTCGCCATAGGCGAATTTGACCTCGTTGAAACGCAGGACGACGCTGTCATTCTCCATATCGCGCGTAGAATACGATATTTGCGGACGTTTGGCAATGGTGGGGGTGAGAGAGTGCAGGAGGGCTGGAGTGCAGGAGGGCTGGAGGGCTGGAGAGACGGAGTCAGGGAGAGATCGGATAAAAACAAAACCGCCCCAATTGCTTGGGGCGGGTTCGTTGTTCTGATCTTAGGCGCGGCGAACGTTCGCGGCGCGAGGACCCTTCGGAGAATCCTCGATGTCGAACGAGACCTTATCGCCAACCTGCAGCTCGGCGAAGGTGACCTCGACGAGGGCGGACTGGTGGAAGAAAACGTCCTTGTCCTGGCCATCCGGGGTGATAAAACCGAACCCCTTTTCGGTGATCGTCTTGATAGATCCGTTCATAGCATTACGCGTATGAGGATGAATAAGCCGACATCTCACGCATCCCCTCGCGGGGCTGAACTGTCTGGTGCCGACGTATGAACGTCAGCGGCCTGACCTGCGAAATATCGTTGATTACTTATATCACATCCGCGGTTAAATGTCAATGGCCCCGACCGGAATCAAGCCGCGAGCGGGCTTAAAAGTCTATTTTCTGGTTGCTTTACAGGATTTTTACCGCAAGGATCAGCTACGCGCCACACCACGGATGCTGGGCCGAATGGTATAATATATACGTAACCAAACGACCTATGAGACCAGGATTTCGAACCAACCTCGAGGCCTACGGAGAGATCGCCAAGGACGAGATGCGGCTGAAAGCGGCCGAGGACGAAACCGCCGAGAAAACCGATGCCGCCGCCCGCGAAGAAACCGAGCGCCTGGCGACGGTGCTGGATTGGCATGCAGAAAAACGCGCGGAAAAAAGCGGCACCAGCCAGGATATCCAATACGAGATCTTCGATATCCAGAAACGCAAGCAGAAGATCATGGCCCGCCTGAAGGAGGAGCTGCGCGAACTTGATCATCCGAGCGAACAAGAAACGGAACCAGCGCCGGACTGCCGACGCATCCGACAAGAGAACGGCCAACTGTTCTGGAAACGTGCCGACGGCAAAGACGTGCCCGTCACGGTCGGCGAGATCGTGACCGACCTCGCCTGGGGCATCGACTATGATCTCGACCGCGAGACCGTGCCGCGCCTCACGCGCAAGCGACTGCTCATCGAGCGGACCAAATACGAACTCGAGGATCTGCTCGACCTGCAGATCCTGACCGAAGAGATCGCGAGCGGCAACACGCATCCCGAACGCGTCCGGGCCTACGAGGCCCGCAAGACCGACCGCGAGACCGGCGAACCGCCGTTCGGCATCCTGGCCGAGAAGATCATGGTCCAATTTCTGCGCAAGCTTTCCATCGACCACAAGCTCGACTTCGATGTCACGAGCGCCGACATCTACCAGGACGTCACCCAAAAGATCGACTTCATCATCCGCCGCAACGTCCACAACCGCGGCGTGCGGCTCGAGGAAGGCGGACCAGAACTCGCGGCCAAGGGCGTCCAGTTCACGATGAACAACAACCGCGTGGTCCTGCGGCGCAAGGCCGAGCAGATCGAGAAGAGCAAACAACGGCTGTCCGAGGATGATCACATCGATGACATCATGCTCGTGGTCTTCGACTCGCGGACCCTGGGCGAGGCTTTCGACAAATGGCGGGCTGACCGGACGCCGGGCGGACCGGATCAATTCCTTGATCCGAAGCTGCGCAAACGGCTGTTCTTCGAGATGCTCGGCGGACTGGCCACGAACGAGGAACTTGAGGAACAGTGGTCGGGCGAACTGACGACCTGAAAAACGAAGGTCAAACCACAAAAAAAGACGACCAGGCCTCGCCCGGTCGTCTTTTGTTAGTGGAAATTTCAGGCTTGTTTCGGCGGTTCCTGGACCGGCGGCTTGGCCGCCACAGCTTCAGCTGGTGAGGAAGCGGCCGGAGCCGGCGTCTTGGACTTGCAGGTCGAAAGCCCAAGAAGCGAGTAGAGGCCGCAATAGCTGAAGAGGCCGGTCAAGAGCGGAATCAGGCCGATGAGCCCCCACCAACTCTTGAAATAAACTCCGACGCCGAGAATCGCAAGACCGAGAACGATCCGGATAGTCCGGTCGGCTCCGCCGACATTCTTCTTCATGCACATAAAAAGAAATAAAAAGATTGAATTAATTTGCGCTATTTATAGTATAGCACAACTGGGCGGTCCGTGCCCCGGCGCAACCTATCCCCCTTCCCCCTTCCCCCTCCGCCCTGCGGGGCTACGGGGGATTCGCGGATCTTAATATCCCGAGCTGACGCTCGGGATAAGACTAAGGTGACGAAAAAAACGAGCCCTCAGGGAGGGCTCGTCGAGACAGGCTCAAAGATCGATGATCCGCTGGTAGCAGGACTGGACGCGGTTCTGTCCGGCGCCGAGCGGGATGATCATGAGCATCCGCATCAGATACGACTTGCCGGCGACGAGCGTCGGCGAATTCGGATCAAGCTGATTCGCGCCCTGGCAACGCTGCCGACCATTCACCAGCTGATCGCTGGCCGGACAAGCGCCGTCGTTGCGCGCGCCGGTCTTCGACTGCCAGGAGATCGTCGAGTTCACGTACGGCAGGTAGCCGAGATAGAACGGATCCTCAACGCTGAAGTGGTACGGATCGAGTCCGTCCCAATTCATCCTGATCGCCGACCACAGCGTCGTCGGGATCGTCCAATTCTCGGACGGCACCTGGTCGGTCACCGGAGCGCCAGTGCTCTGGAAGTAGTACTCCATGTCGCCGTTAGCCGAGGCGTTGTCAATCTCCCAAACGTAGAAGCTGTTGACCCCGTAGGTGTTGCCGACCGGCCAGAAGGTCGAGACCGCGTTGCCGGAAGCGACGCTCCCGTCGAGCTGTTCGCAAGCGACCCAGCTGGAGCCGCCGCCGCCACCTCCGCCTCCACCGCCACCACTGCCGACATCGGTATCGGTGTTGTTCGGATCGAGATCAAGACCGCAACCAGCGAGAGCTGCGGCGAACATCGCCGCCACGAGCACCGAAGCGCGAACGTTCCATTTTGTAAGGTTCATGTCCACTCCTCCTTGTTAAAGGGACGGGTCATGATACTCCAAAAATGAGCCAAAGTCAAGGTCTGACCCCTTGGGGCGACATTCTATAGGGGAAAGTGCTGGAGAGCTGGAGAATTGGGCAAAAGGGACTGTCCCCTTTCCATGTAGTATATGAAAATCCGAAGATGGCTGGTTCTGTTTGAATGCGATATCCGCCGCCGCCTTATCCTGATATAATGATATAGAAGCTCACCCCAACTACCCAGCCATGACCGCACCAACACCGCAAAATAAGGCGGAAAAACCGGCTCGCGCCAGAAAACCGATCTTCAAGACCTTCTCTTCCCGGGTCAATTTTACCGTGGTCCTGACCGGACTGCTTTTAGCCGGTGATGCGATCTTGGGACTGTTATGGATCAGACCCACGATCGGCTCGGACCTGGCGGCCGCAGTGATGACGGGCGTCATCGCGTTCATCGCCGTCTGGCTGGGCAGCGTCGTCGGCGATCTGCTCATCGCCCGCCGCTCCCGCCGACTCGCCCACGCCATCCGCGAGGTCGCGGAGAATGGCGCGGATCCGGCCCGGCTCCCCTACGGTCTGGGCGAACTCGACGGCCTCACGATCTATTTCGACCAACTGGCGCGCGACCTCAAAAAAAGCCGCGAGACGCTCGAAGAAAAAGTCCGCGCCCGGACCTCGCTTCTGGAACTCAATGAAGGTCTGACCGAACTTCAGAAAGCGCGCATCGAGGCCCTGCTCGCAAGCATCGGCGAAGGCGTGGCCGCCACCGACCGCGACGGCAAAATATCTTTCATAAATGACGCCGCCCGCCGGAACATGTGGTGGCGGTCGAGCGAGGTGACCGACGTGCCGATCCATTCCGTCTTCCGGCTGGAGGACGAAAAAGAGAATATCGTCCCGCAGGAGCAGTGGCCCACGCGCGAGGTCATCGAGACCGGACGGACCGTCAACACCTCCGCGCCATCCCGCCCCTTCTACCTGCGCCGACCGGACATGACCCGCCTGCCGGTCAAGCTGACCGTCTCGCCGGTCAAACTGAACACCGACGTCGTCGGCGCGATGGTCATCATGAGCGATATCACCAGCGAGGTCGAATTCGACAAGGCTAAGTCCGAATTCATCTCAGTCGCCTCGCACCAGCTCCGCTCGCCGTCGGCGGCCATCAAAATGGTGGCGGAAATGCTCCGCAAGGGCGACTTCGGCGCGCTCACGGACACGCAAAAGACCTGGATGGACAAACTCTACCAGGGCACCGAAAACCTGATCGTCCTCGTGAACGAGCTTTTGAACGTCTCACGCCTCGACGCTGGCCTGAAGATGGATCTGGTATCCACGGATATCGCGGCTTTCATGAATGGCGTACTCAAACTTACCGAGACCTGGCTGCTCGAGAAAAAACAGACGATCATCTTCCAGCCGCCCACCCTGCCACCGGTCACCTTCGACAACTTCATGATCACCGAAGTGCTCAAGAACCTGATCTCTAACGCCAGCAAGTATTCGCCGGAAGGAGCCGCAATCACGATCATGACGACATCCGAAGGCGAGGGTGTCCGTATCTCGGTCCAGGACCAGGGCATGGGTATCCCGCCGGCCGACCGCGAAAAGATGTTCGGAAAATTCTTCCGGGCCGAGAACGCGGCGAAGAGCGCCATCAAAGGCACTGGCCTCGGGCTGTACTATTGCCGCACGGCGGTCGAGAAGCATGGCGGCAGGATCGGCTTTGATTCAGTCGAGGGCCAAGGTTCGACTTTCTGGTTCTGGCTGCCGACCAAGCCGGTGGAGAAGAAATAAAAAATGTGAGAGTGCTGAAGTGCAGGAGTGGAGGAGTGTGAAAGATCCAAATATCTCCCCCGACTTCGTCACTCCAGCACTCCGTCTCTCATCAAAGCGCTCCGGCGCTTTTTTGCGATCCAGCCGCCGCCAAGGTGTACAATGGAAGATATATGAATATGCGCTTACTCTCGCTCATCGTACCGCTGGCGCTAGCGGTCGCAATGTCTCCCCTGCCATCTTCAGCCGCGGCCGGACCCGGCAGCCTGATCAAACTGGGTTGCCCGGCCGGAGCCGGCGCAAATCACCCCTGCCGCGCCGTCTACTACTGGGGCGGCGACGGCAAACGCCATGCCTTCCCTAATGAGCGGACCTATTTTTCCTGGTACGCGGATTTCAGCGCGGTCCAGACAGTCGACGCAACAGCCCTTGCCAGCCTGATGCTCGGTCCGAACATCACCTATCGCCCCGGCCTGCGCCTCCTGAAGTTCCCCTCTGAGGGCAAAGTTTACGCCGTGGCCCGTGGCGGCGAACTGCGCTGGATGGCCACGGAAGCCGCGGCGGCGAACTCCTATGGCAGTGATTGGAACCGGAAGATCGACGATCTGTCCGAGGCTTTCGCCGGCGATTATCGGATAGGCACTATCATCAACACCGCGGCGGACTACTCAGCCGCGGCTGAACTCGCCGCCGCGCCGACGATTGACGCCGACGCTGGAGCGACCTACGAATCCCGCCGGATATCCACGCCAACCGGTGCGTTCGACGTCCAGATCATCACGCTTGATCGGACCAGATATAAAATGAAAAGTCTGGTCGATGCCGCCGCGGATTGCTCGAACGATTGCGCCGCCAAACCGCTTGCGGACTACGCCAAAGCGGCTGGCGCAGGCATCGCCATCCATGGCACTTACTTCTGTCCGCCGGATTACGCGGATTGCGCCGCGAAGACCTATTCTTTCCTCTGGCCAGTCTACGATTCGAGCCGCGCCGTCATGCGCAACGCCGACAACATCAAATTCCACGAAGCGCCGATCATCGCCTCCTACGCCGACGGCAGCCTGAAATATTACCGGCGCGCCAATGCTTACGCTTCGCTCGCGGCGTTCGAGGCCGCCTATGGTTCAAAGATCGAAGCCGCGATCGCCAATTATCCCGGACTCGTTGACGGCGGCGTCTCGGTCGTCGAATCCGAACCGCGGTTGGAGAGCGCACAACGGACCGTCAAAGGCACTCGCGGCGGCATCGGTTTCAATGACCAGAAAATTTTCCTCGCGATCGCCAAGAGTGCCACAGTCATCGACCTCGCGAACATCATGCTGGCGCTCGGCGCGACCGAAGCCCTGAACCTCGACGGTGGCGGCAGCTCGGCCCTGATCTACGGCGGCGTCTATAAGACCGGACCGGGCCGCCTCCTGCCGAACGCGCTCGTCTTCGTCAGACGTTAGGTACGGAGAGATGGAGTTTGGGAGAGACGAAGTCACGTCGCTCGCGAGCAACGTGACGTGATCAGGGGATGATGAAGCACTCCAGCACTCCCTCCCATACCCGCCAATTGACATTGGCCTATTATTTTGGAAGAGTTGCGCCATGCCGCCTGGCGGCAACATTTCCGAAACCGTTCTTTCCCAAAGGAGAATGCGATGAAAAAGATCCTGTTCTTGCTAGCCGGCTTGCTCGCAGCTAGCTGCGCCACCACGGCCACGCCACCCGCAGCCGCTGAACCAGCCGAACAATGGTTCGTCTACAATGTGCCTGCTAATTGGGTAGAGGCCGCTATCACCCAAGAGACGCCAGCCGACGTCCGACAGCCGCTCATGTCCCTGCGCAACCTGCGTACCGGCGCCGAAATCGTGGGCGACGCGATCAACTACGGCGACAGGACCATCGATGAAGTAGCCATGCAGATCTACATCAGACTGAACACCGAAGATGTTCTCTGTACGCCGATCTCGTTCGAAGGCAACCGCGCCAATTTCAAACTCACGCTCTATCACGAGAGCGGCGAGATCTGGCGCGGCAAGGTCGTGGTCATGCGACTCCCCGGCGCACCGCCGAATGTGGTCTTCATCGCCACCAGCCGCTGGCCCAGCGAGTACGATCTCCAGATGGCGGCTGAATTCGACGCCATCATCTCCTCCGCCGCAATCAAGTAACCGGCCGAACCTCGACCCCGCTCCTGCGGGGTCTTTTTTTCGTTGAGTAATTGTTTGACACCGATCAGCAATTCTGAAAAAGTACTGCCAAGCCGCTTGGCGGCGCCAATATTGAGATTGCCCTTTCCCAAAGGAGAACGCGATGAAAAAGGCTCTGTTCTTGTTGGCCAGCTTGCTCGCAGCAAGCTGCGTCATCACCCCGCAACCTCAGGCCGCGGAGTCAACCAATCGATGGTTCACTTGCAATCTGCCTGTCGGATGGACACAGATTGTCCCCGCCCCAGGGACTCCAACCAATGTCCGACATCCGCTGATGTCTCTGACCAATCCGCACACTGGGGCCGTGATCATTGGCGACGCTTTTGACGCCGGTGACTACACCCTCGAGGCAGTGGCTGCGGATGTCTATGCCAAAACGAACAAGCAAGGCGTCCTCTGCACGCCAATCACAGATAGCGTCAACCGCTCCATTTTCAAGATCACGTTCTACCGCGATACCGGCGAGATCTGGAGCGGTCGAGTCGTCATCATGCGACTTCCCGGCACGACGCCAAACATAGTCTTCATTGCCCAAGGCTTCTGGCCCGACGGGTACAGCATCGAATCCGCCATCGATTTCAATACCATCATCTCCTCCGCCGCAATCAAGTAACCGGCCGAACCTCGACCCCGCTCCTGCGGGGTCTTTTTTTTGCCGACTGCGGAATACCCCCCGATCCTGGCCACGTCGGTCGAGACCGACATGGCTTGCCGCGACCAGCCGCCTGTTACCATTCGGCCCCGGTTTCGTTATATAGTATGGATAGCCGCGGGCTCCGCGGCACCGACTCAACCCCAAAAACATGACCGACGGACTTGAACGCGGCCTCGCCGCCCGCTGCCGGCAAGGCGATGCCAAAGCTTTCGGCGAACTCTACGATCTCCATTTTCGGAAGATCTATGATTTCATCTACTACAAGACCCATCACCGCGAGACCGCCCAAGATCTCGCGAGCGAGACTTTTTTCAAAGCGCTGAAAAGCATCAGCAGCTTCGACCCGGACCGCGGCAGCTTCTCCTCCTGGATCTACCGGATCGCCCGCAACACCGTCACGGACCATTACCGGACCAGCCGCGCGCACCTGAACATCGACGACGCCTGGGACCTGGCCTCCGGCTCCGACACCGCCGCCGACGTCGACGCGCTGATGAAGGTCAGCGCCGTCCGCGAAGCGCTCCAGCGCCTCAAACCGGAACAACGCGACATCGTCATCCTGCGCGTCTGGCAGGAGTTGAGCTACCAGGAGATCGCCGCCGCGCTCGGCAAAAGCGAGGCCAGCTGCAAGATGTCCTTCTCGCGCTCCGTCCGCGAACTGCGCGCCAGCCTGCCTTTGAATTTATTAATCGCCTTACTCCTCCCCGCCCTATGGAACCGCTGATCAAAGAAATATTGGCCGATCTCTACCGGATCGACCCGGAACTCAAGACTCACGAGGCCGAGCTGGCCAAACTCGTCAGCCGGCTGCTCGCCGCCAGGCCAGACGCCGACCTCGACGAAAAATTCCGGCAGGAACTGCGTGAGCGGCTGCTCGCCGAATTCGCGGCTTCGCGCCGGGAAAAACGTTCACTGGCAGCCGGGCTCGCGCGTTTCTTCGCGGCCAACCGGTTCGGCCTGGCCGCCAGCGGCACGCTCGCCGCGGTGATCATCGCGGTCGCACTCCTCTACTCCCCGACCGGCGCGCCAGTGCTCACGCCGACGACCGGCGACACTCTGGCGCTCGGCCCGCGGATCACCCCGGCCGCGGACCACGCTTTCGGTTCGCTCGCGCTGACGACGGGTAATGACGCGAGTAACGCCAGCATCCGACAGAGCAGCAGCGCTCCGACTCCTCTTGCAGCGTCGGCAACTTCAGAAATTGCGCCCCTCGGCCTGGGCGGCGGCGGAGCCAGCGGAGTCCCCGGACTGAAGATGATCGCTCCGGACATGATGCCGTCCTACATCCAGCCGACGCGCTACCGTTTCAACTATACCGGCGAACTGGCCGCGCCCGCAGCCCAGGTCGAGATCCTGAAACGGGATACATCCCTCGACACCGGCGCACTCACGACCATCTTCGCCAAGCTCGATCTCGGCCTCATGAATTTCGCCGAACTCCGGAACCTCGCGGTCCAGAACATCAACCTGGTCGAGGACCGCGACTTCGGCTATCAGATCAGCCTGAATTTCGACGACGGCTCCATCTCCATCAATCAGAATTGGAACCGCTGGCCGCAGACCAGACAAGACTGCGCCGCGGGGCAGGATTGCTCGCCGCCGCGAGTCCGGCAGGAAGATATCCCGGCTGACGAAGAGCTGATCCGCATCGCGGCCGAATTCGCCGGCCGGCTGGGCATCTCGACCGACGCTTACGCCGCGCCGAAAGTCGACAGCTCTTGGCGGCGCTGGTATGCGCAAGCCGAAAACAAAGCAGACTACTGGTTCCCGGAACAGGTGTCCGTCAATTATCCACTGCTCGTGAACGGCAAGAAGGTCTACTACAATGACGGCCGCGAAGCCGGCCTGTCGATCTCGATTGACGTGCGGGCGCGGCGGGTCACGAACGTGAGCCCGATCTATTCCCAGCGCTATCTCAGTTCCGCTTACGCCGGCGAGACCGACCCGGCCCGCATCCTCGAAGTCGCGGCCCAGGGCGGCATCATGCCGTACTACGGCGGCGGCGAAGAAGCCAAGGTGATCGACGTCAGCCTCGCCGAACCGGAGTCGGCCTACTACTGGCACTGGAGCTATCAGAACGGCCGCTCGGAAAGTCTGCTCGTTCCGGCGCTCGTCTTCCCCGTGCCGTCAGCGAGCGAGGACAGCAGCCTGTATCTGGAAAAAGTAGTGGTTCCGCTGGCTAAGGAAATTCTGGACCAGGCGGGACAGAACGCTGGGCCGATGCCGTATCTCCTGAAAGGCGGCACCGCGACCACGACAGCCGAACCAGCAGCGACCAAATAAACCTCTGACGACAAAAAGACCGCCGGATCCGTCCGCGCGGTCTTTATATTTCATTGACGGCACAGCTATCGGACAACAAGCCAACAAACATGAACACTGGTCGTAAAATTGACCGGACGCCGACAATCTGATAATCAACCTCTAGGAGGACCAGATGAAATCCAAAACACTGAGTTCTTTACGCCAATTGATTCCGCTCTTTACCTCTTTAACTCTGACAGGCTATGCCGCCGCGCAACCAGTCAGCGACTCGCAAACGATCCCGTCAGACCCAGGCACGATTTGTGCCGATGCCCCGAACGACCCCTTGAGGGCGCGGGAGTGCGACCGCCGGCTCAATGCCCATATCAAGCGGAACATCGCCGCCACGGTCAGGATCACGCCTTTCATCTATTCGGAAAAAAACGGCACCGAATCAGGCGAGGGTACTGGCATCCTGATCGACAAGCTAGGGCATGTTCTCACGGCATACCACATCGTCGAAGGCGCGGAATACATCATCGTGACCATGCGTCGATCCAACACCCGACCCGATACTGAAGTCATCTCGTCCAGATCTGTGCCGATGGAGATCGTCCAAACCGACACAGAACACGATCTCGCGATCCTTCGTCCCAGACACGCCGAAACCATTGATCTCGCCATGACGCCGGCCGCGGACTGGAAACCGCAGATAAACGAACTGCTCTGGCACTTCGGCCAGAAAACGGTCAGTAATTGCGGACGCATCTCCGTGTGGCCAGTCCAGGCCCTGAACGTTCACGGACTCGTGGCACTTAAGACCCAAAGCAACGAAAGCGACTTCGGCGGACCGATCGTAACCCTTGATGGCAAACTGGTCGGTATCATCCTTTCGAACGACAAAGATCGAGGATTGACTTTCTTCCTGCCCATCCAGGCAGCTCTACCGCTTCTTGAACGACAGATTGCGGCTGAAAATACCGAGGAACTGGAAGCACTGGATCGCTGCTATCGGACCAACCGATAAACTTAAACCCCTTTTTTACAAAGGGGTTTTCTTGTCTGCAAATTTCAGGCCAAAGCGATACTCAAGTCAGAGTGCTGACGAAATAAAGGCTGACCGATGCCACCAAGATGCCGCTCATGACATCGGCGATGATATGCTGTTTGAGGAACAGCGTCGAAAAGACGATTGCGACCGTCAGTGAAACCAGCACCGGAAAAGCTCCGGGCAGGATGATCCAGGCCCAGTAAGCGCAAAAAACCGAATACGCCACGTGCAGGCTGGGAAAAGTGTTATACGGCTGGTCGAACCAGTAGATGAAAGACGTGAGCCGGGAAAAAATTCCCCGACCGATCCGGTCCGGACGCGGCACGTGAGTCTGACAATAAAGATAGATCATGGCGGCCGCGGTCTGGATGGCCAGGGCCGAAGCGGCGATCGCCAGATAATATGGCGTCTTCATGATGCCGTAACCGACGATCAGGAAAAGATAAGGAAAATACAGCAGGTACGGGATGCTGAAAGCCGGCAAGAACGGGATCCGACCGTCGAATTTCGTGATCAGCAGGTGAATCTGTTTGCGCGGCCGGTTCAGAAGACCATAAAGACCGAAGCTCAGGAAAACCATGAGCACCAGCAGGAAACGGAACCAGATGTTGGCGACGACGGCGTCGAAGATGGGCATAGGGTAGCGGCGGCCGCGGCGCGCGGCGACCACCTATCGTATACCATGCCGGACGCTTTATTGAAAGCGACTAGCTGTGAATAATGTTTCAAGAATAAGACCGGGCGCGCCGCCGCTCTGGCCCGGCGGCGGCCGATCCGTTATCATGCGGATGACCTATGACGAAGATCAACATCTTACCCGCGATCGAACAAGACCTGCGTTGCGCGGCCGATCCGGCCAAAGCCCTAGTTTTGCTACGTTTTTTTAAAACCGGTCCCGGAGAGTACGGCGAGGGCGACACTTTCCTCGGCATCGTCGTCCCCGAGATCAGGAAGCTGGTCAAAAAATACGCCAGCCTGCCGCTGGGACAGGTGCAGCGGCTGTTGCGATCGAAATACCACGAAGCACGGCTGCTGGCGCTCCTGATCCTGGTCCGGCAATTCGAGCGCGGCGGCGAAACCGCGCGAAAAAAGATCTTCGACCTGTATCTCGCAAACACCGGCCGGATCAACAACTGGGACCTAGTGGATCTCTCGGCGCCGAACATCGTCGGCGAATATCTGCTCGACCGGCCCAAGAAGACTCTGCTCGAACTCGCCGGTTCCCAGTCATTGTGGGAGCGGCGCATCGCGATGCTCGCGACGTTCGCGGAGATCAAACGCGGCCGGCCCGACACGGCGCTGCGCCTCGCCAAAAAATTATTGCGCAACGACCACGACCTGATCCGCAAAGCCGTCGGCTGGATGCTGCGCGAGGTCGGCAAGCGCTGCTCGCAAAAAACGCTGGAAGATTTCCTCGACCGACACGCCGCCGAGATGCCCCGGACCATGCTGCGCTACGCCATCGAAAGACTGCCAACACGGCAGCGCCGACGCTATCTGGCGGCGCGCTGAATGAGCGGCGCTGAACAAAGAACGACCCCGGACGGGGCCGTTCTATTCATTTATGGGACGAGGCGCGACCCGACGCTGGGCCAAGAAGCCGACCGCGGCGTGCATCACCAGGGCCAGCAGCGGATAGACCAGATCAGTGATCAGCCCCTGCCAGCGCAAGAACACCGCCATCACGAGCAAAAGATAGGCCGACGCCCACAAGAACCACGGCAGGGGCCGCTCCTTCGACGGGTCGCGCCAGACATCGCGGTAGGTCGGCAGGAACGAGACCAGAAAAGCCAGCTGCAGCACCAGGTTGGCGAAGGAGGCGCTGCGATAGAACCACCAGACCAGGACGGCAGCGACGCCAATGGCCAATGCCGCGAGATCGACGCCGGCTAAGGGCGACAGTGTGCCTCTAACCAGCGCGTAGACGAGGGTCGCGATACAGGCCAGAGAACCCAGCACCGGCAGTATCGCCTTGACCCAATCCTGGCCGGCAAAGAAATAGGTCAGGCAGTTCAACGTGGCTACGAAGGCCCAGATGGTCCAGGTGGCGGCGTTGGGCCGGGACTCGCCGCGCAGCAGCTGGCGATTATAGACGGCAAAAGCGACGAGGTGGACTACCCCGGCCATTGATCCCAAGATTACTCCGAGCAGAGACAATGTGATCATGATGATGGCATCAGATGAATATTTTATCTTAAAATGCGGATAAAATTCAAGGTCTCATCCCTTCTGATCAGCCTCGTCATTTATTGAATTGGCGGCACGAAATGATGCTGGCCTGGCAAAAAAAAGACCGCCCCGCAGACATGCGGGACGGTCCAGTGAGCGAAAGAACTCTCGCGGCCCGACCTACTCTGCGGCCGGAACCTTCTTCTTGTTGAAGACATCGACCTCGTCGGACTTCTTGTCCTTGAAGGTGTCCTGGGTCTCGTCCGAAGTGACGATGTCGTACTCGTCGAGGTCGATCTTCGGGAAGCCGAAGAGCCAACCGACGAACAGAGCGCGATTGCCCTGAAGCACGACCTCGTACTCGCGCTTGATGTCCAAGAGCTGTTGCTGCTCGGCCATGAACGAATTGCGACCAGCCTCGATCGCCGCCTGCAGCTTGGTGTAGAGCGACGCGTCGAGCTGCGGGTTCTGTTCCTTGATGAACTGGAACAGCGCCTTCGAGCCGTCCGCGCCGTAGCGTCCGCGCATGGTGTCGCCCCAGATATTCTTCATGTCCTCGACGTACTGTCCGGGGACCTGGGCCATCTCCCTGAACTTCTTCCACATGTTGTCGTAGTTGTTCTGGTTCTGCTTGTACTGCGTCTTGATGCGGGCCTCGAGCCGGACGCAGTCCGACCGATAACCCAGCGCGGTGCCGAAGAACACGACGACGAGAAGCGCAAACACTGCTCCGATGCCGATGAAAGCTGCCTTCATTGTCTTCTCCTTTGCGATCAGGTTGTACTGCGGGTTCAACGACGATAGCGGCCGCCGAAACGATCATCCCGGCCATCGCCGAACGGATCCGCGATCCAGAAGTGGACCTGCAGGCCGATGGAGATTAGGCATCCGAGAATGCCCAGGAACCACAGCGCCCAGCGAGGCGGTTCAAGGGTCGACTTCAGATAGTCAAAGTCGGCCCAGGGCCGCCGGACGAACTTGGCGGCGACCTCTTCCTGGACGATTTCCAGGATCTTGCTGCCGTCGAACGTCTTGAGATCGAGGATGCGGTCGCGGATAGCGATCTTCACGTCCTCGTTCTTGGTCCAGGAAACGACCCCGGCCCAGGCGATATCCTGGCGGTCGGGTGCTTCCGGCATCGCGGCGAGACCAATGACGACGATCACGTCGTTCTTCTTGCCGCCGAGCCAGGTCTCACGGATCGCTTCAAGGTAACTCTGGTCGCTCTCGCCGACGGCGATGACGATGATGTTGACCTCTTTAGCGCGTCCGAGCTTGGCATTGATCTCCGAGAGCCGCTGGTTGAGCCGCGCGACGCCGGATAATTTCACACCAACCGTCAGGAACCGGTTCGCCCGGTAGTAGTCGTAGACCGTCGGATAGGACGGCAGCTTGCCGGCGAAACGCTCGGCCGCGCCGGTGCGGCGCAGGATCGAGTCCGGATTGCCCTTGATATAGTTGGTGTAACCATGCTCGACGGCCGTCGGTTCGCCGATGACGATGGTGTTCCAGCGGGCCGGAGCGGACGAGTTCGGGGCGTTGCAACCGTTGGAGTAGATGCCTTCGCCATTCGAAGACTCAGCGTTCCAATTGATGTCGCGGCTGTGCCGATAGCAAGTATCCCAGCAGGTGCTGCAACTCCCCTTGGAATCGCAATTGCAGGGGTGCGGATTGCAAGGATAGCTATGGCAGCAATGCTGCGTCCCTTGCCACTTCTTCGCCACGACGCCGTTCCAGAGTTCGGTGTCGGCGGTCATGCCGCTGAAGGCGATGAAATATCCGGACGCGATGATGATGATCACCACGGCCTCGTGAACGAAAAATTCCTTGAGCGTGACCCGGCCCTTGCTGAACAGCAAGCCGCCGAGGCCCAGGATCACCGGGACCAACAACAACCCGAACAGGACCATGTGGTTCTCCTTTCTGAAGAGCACGAAATGAATTTTCAAGGTTCAGGCCGACCTTGGGCCGACACGGCAAAATACGCCCGCTGGCGACATTTGTCAATACGAAAACACCCGCCGACAGCGGGTGCTCCTGAACTTTAATTCACGGTCCCGGCGCGCCTCAGATCTCGGCCAGCAGCACCACGTAATTCTTGCCA
>JBAYFM010000019.1 GCA_041667185.1 Patescibacteria group bacterium
AGAATGGCTCCGTCCATCTGGGCGGCGCCGGTGATCATGTTCTTGATGTAGTCGGCATGGCCAGGGCAGTCGACGTGCGCGTAGTGGCGCTTGTCGGACTCGTACTCGGTATGAGCCGTCGCGATCGTAATACCGCGGCTCTTGGATTCCGGAGCCTTGTCCAGGTCGTCGATCTTCTTATCCTGCGCGACTTTGCCGGCGGACCTCAGGACCTGCAGGATCGCGGCGGTCAGGGTCGTCTTGCCGTGGTCGACGTGGCCGATGGTGCCGACGTTGACATGGGGCTTCGTGCGCTCAAACTTCTTTGCCTCTGCCATAGTAATGATTTAGATCCGAGAATCCTGTCCGCCTGACGGAACAGTCCGGATACGTTAGAAATTATGATTATCCTATTTATTTATTTGGGTTCGAACAGTATATACCGAAATATACTGAGTTGGCAAGCCCTTGGGTCCGACCTGAAAGCCAGGACCCCGAATCGCCAATTTTACTCTATCGGTTCCAGATAAAAACGCTCTTCCTCTTCGTAAGACCCCGTGGTCTGAAAGTTCGCGATCGTCTGGGCTGCGGACTGTAATTCTACAGTCCTTTTCTTCTCCTGGGCGTTTTTCCAGGCACCAATTTCGCGGTTTATCTTATCCAGCAACTCATCCTGTGTCAAGTCTGACGCTAGCGGGGTTGCGGGCGCGGCTTTTTCAGCTTGAACTGCCTTAAGTTGGCGGGGTGAGCGGGGCACTTCGGCGGGCTTAAAACGGTCGGCGCGAGCCGGTTGCGGGCGGACCGGAGGCGCTGACTCTTTTTCGGCGTAGCGGCTCCATTCCGGATCCCTCTCGCTCCGAAGCTCGGCTTCTTCTTTATATGTATCCGGCGGGGCAGCCGCGATCCTAGCGGTTTTGGCGGCCGGAGCCGGTGTCGCGACGGCGGTGTTCAGGCGCTCGTAGGCGTCCAGATCCATGACGACGACGGCTTTGCCGGTCATAGGATCAGCCAAGACGACCTTATCGCCGGTCTTCTCGATGAGCCCGATCAAGCGGGTGATCAATTCAGTATTCATATCGGACACATCTTATTAGAAAATGGGGCGTTGTCAAGAAATTGTGGAGTGTGGAAGTGAGGGAGAGACGGAGTCAGGGAGTGTTGGAGTTTTGTCGGGTCTCCCCCACTCCTCCACTTCTGCACTCTCCCGTTCATTGGATCAGGGAGAGACGGAGTCAGGGAGTGTTGGAGTGCTGGAGTAAAGAAAAACGCTTCGTGCGAAAGTCTGCACGAAGCGTCAGCGTCATCTGATAGACGATTTCAAACGGCCAAAGAATGATCGAAGGACTGAGCCCGAAGCGCTGACGTGCAAGCACGCCGCCGGACTGAGATGACCTTTCCAATCACGATGAAGATCTTCAGCGCACCAATGTGGCCTGAGACAGCCATCATTTGAAAGAACACGGACAAACCGAACGGTACCGCTGCGATAAATGGTGCCCCAGAAGCATACGGATTTCCATTCTTTTGGAATGATCTCGGGATGCGCGAGCAGATAATCGAGGACATTGGCGTTCAAAACTGGCTTGTACGCCATTTCCTTGCGGATCTCATCGCCGTAGATCGCGTACCTCTTTTGGTCCTTCACCGGAACGAGGTCGATCTTGACCTTGGCCAAGTCGATCAATCCGCTCCGGCGATGTTCCTCGACTTCCCAACCTTCCGGGGTGAAGGGGTCGGTGCCGCAATCAACGATATGACTGAGCGGCTTGGCCGCCGCCTGCGGATTCCGTATGAAAAAGAGAACCTGCCGGAGCTTTTCTTGGTCATGGGCGAGTGTGCCCCAGTCTCTGGCTCCGAAACCGACCTTCCTGCCAGTGACCGCCAGTTCATGCATGACGCCCAAGTCTTTGCCGAAATCCCTTTCACTCATCGCTGATCCTTTCTGTTGGACGCACCCCGCTCCGGGACACACCCATTTTTGTTCGCTGTTCGCCCCGAAGGGCCGGCTCTGACCCGAAGCTTTGCCACAGCGGAAAAACGCCTTAAAAAGCGACTTTTCGCTGTGGCAAAATATCAATTTATGAATGATCAACGGACAATTTATAACTTAAAAAATGAAGGCTTGTCAAACCTCCCCTGACTCCGCCACGTCGCTCCCGCACTCCAGCACTCCGCCTCTCCCTCACTCCAGCACTTCAGCACTCCCCCACTTCACCTCTCCCCCGTTCCACAACAAAATACTCGTACCCTCCGATCAGGACCGGCGTCGACAGGAAATACCAAATGATCACGTCGTCGATCGGGAAGATCCGGCCGCAAAGACGGGTCGTCCAAACGTAATGACCGGGCCACCACCAGCTGCCGATGCAGAGCGAGACGTATTCATATATGAAGAAGACCGCGGCGAAGAACAGCGTGGTCGGGACCGTCCGCGGCAGCAATTCCGGACGCCGCCAAAAAATCAGCGCGCCGGGAACGATCAGGATCGGAACCGCCATCCAGACGTAATTCACCGCGACGATCGCCGGATCAATGGCGAACAGTCCGAACACGACCAGATCCAGCAGCAGATACAGGCCGATGAGGACCGGCATCCTTTTTGACGGCGCGCCGCCCCGATCGCCCGCTGCGAAATATTCATAGAACGACAGCGCCCAGAAAAAATTCAGGAACGCGAACAGCAGATTCTCGAGCGGCATGACGCCGAACGGCCGCGGCAGCATCGACTGCACGTCCCAGGCATCGGCGAGCCGGCTGGCCAGTTCGACCGGCGGCGCGAACAGGATCGTCGTCACGGCGGCGAACTTCAGGACGCGGCCGCGCGACTCCCTGAGCCACAGCCAATTGATGATGGCCGGCGGCGCCAGGACGATCAGGATCGAAAACAAATAACCCGGCCGCGCCCAATAGACCAGCCCGCAGGCGATGAAAACGTAAGCCAAAAGCGCCAGCGCCCGCCTTATTTTACTGAACTTCCAGGTGATCATGCCGAAATTGTAGCACGCGGGCCGGTGACTTGGCGTCGGGGCGCGGTTTTGGTGGAGCCACGTCGCTCGCGAGCGACGTGGCGGAAGCGAAAAAACGGCCGAGCTCTGCGCCCGGCCGTTTCTTTTCGATCACTTATTTCTTCGCGCGGCTGGCCTTGATCGTCTCCGCGACGTTGTTCGGGACCGGTTCGTAGCTCGAGAACTCCATGGAGTAGGAGCCGCGGCCCTGGGTCATGGAACGGAGCTGAGTGGCGTAACCGGACATTTCGGAGAGCGGGACCAAGGCGTCGATGACCTTGATATTGGTGCGATCGCGCATCTCCTTGATGTGGCCGCGCTTGGAACTGACATCGCCGATGACATCGCCCATGTAATTCTCCGGGACGATGATCTGGATCTTCATGATCGGCTCCAGGATGATCGGACCGGCTTTGGCGCAGGCATCCTGGAAAGCGAACGAGCCGGCGAGTTTGAACGCGACCTCGTTCGAATCGACATCGTGGTAGGTGCCGTCGTAGACGGTCGCGACCACGTCAACGACCTGGTAACCGGCCTGGAGGCCGCGATCAAGGGATTCCTTAATACCCTTCTGAATGGCCGGAATGAATTCGCGCGGGATGGCGCCACCCTTGACATCGTCAACGAACTCGAAGCCCTCGCCGCGGAGCTTCGGCGCCACGCGGATCCAGCAGTGGCCGTACTGGCCGCGGCCGCCGGATTGCTTGATGTACTTGCCTTCGGCTTCGGCCTCGCGGGTGATGGTCTCGCGATACGCGACCTGCGGCTTGCCGACGTTGCACTCCACTTTGAATTCGCGCTTCATGCGGTCGACGATGATGTCGAGATGCAGTTCGCCCATGCCTTCGATGATGGTCTGCGCGGTCTCCTCGTCGGTGTGGACGCGGAAGGTCGGATCCTCTTCAGCCAGCTTCTGGAGCGCGATGCCCATCTTCTCCTGGTCAGCCTTGGTCTTCGGCTCGACGGCGAGCGAGATGACCGGGGTCGGGAAAGTGATGTGCTCGAGCTGGACGGGATTGTTCTCGTCGCACAGCGTGTCGCCGGTGAAGGTGTTCTTCAGGCCCACGGCGGCGGCGATGTCGCCGGCCATGATCTCATCGACATCCTCGCGGGAATTGGCGTGCATCCGGACGATGCGCCCGACGCGCTCGCGCTCGCCGGTCGTGGTGTTCAGGACGTAAGAGCCGGCCTTGAGCACGCCGGAATAGACCCGGAAGAAGCACAGTTTGCCGACGAACGGATCAGCCGCGATCTTGAACATCAGCGCCGTGAAAGGCTGTTTGTCGTCAGCGTGGCGCTCGATCAGTTTCTCAGGATCATCGACCGCGGTCGCTTTGACCGGCGGAATATCCAGAGGCGACGGCAGATAATCGACGACGGCGTCGAGCACGAACTGAATGCCCTTGTTCTTGAGCGCGCTGCCGCAGAGAACCGGCACGATCCGGAAATCAATGACGGCCTTGCGCAGGACCGGCTTCAGATCCGCCACGGGAATATCCTCCCCGGCGAGGTAGCGCGACAGCAGCTTCTCATCGTTCTCGCAGATGGCCTCGACGAGCTTGGCCCGGTGCTCCTCGACCAGTTCTTTCTTGTCGGCCGGAACCTCCCCGACCTCGATGTCCTTGCCAAGGTCGTCCTTGTAGACGAAAGACTTGCGATTCAGCACGTCGACGATGCCGATGAAATTATCCTCGGTGCCGATCGGCAGGAAAAACGCGTAGGCATTCTTGGTCAGCCGGTCATGGATGGATTTGAGGTCGGCGTAAAAATCCGCGCCCATGCGGTCGAGTTTGTTGATGAAGCAGATGCGCGGCACTTTGTAGTCGTCCGCGTAGTGCCAGTTGGTCTCGGACTGCGGCTCGACGCCGGCGACGCCGTCAAAGACGACGACCGCGCCGTCGAGAACGCGCAGGGAGCGTTTGACCTCGACCGTGAAGTCGATGTGCCCGGGAGTGTCGATCAGGTTGATCTGATGATCGCGCCAGACGCAGGTGGTGGCGGCGGAAGTGATGGTGATGCCGCGCTCGCGCTCCTGCTCCATCCAGTCCATGGTCGTGTCGCCCTCATGCACTTCGCCGATCTTGTGCTTCTTGCCGGTATAGAAGAGCACGCGTTCGGAGAACGTGGTCTTGCCGGCATCGATGTGGGCGATGACGCCGATGTTGCGGATGAGATCCAATGCGTATTTTCTAGGCATAGATGATGGGGGTCCTGAGCGCTTTAAAGACGCCGCGCGGCGTCTTCAAAGGCGGGACGAGACCCGCTATTTTGGCTTTATCTGGCGAAATGGGCGAAGGCGCGATTGGCCTCGGCCATGCGGTGGACATCCATCTTCTTCTTGATGGCATCACCCTCGTTGTTGGCGGCAGCGACGATCTCATCGGCCAGCTTCTGGTGCATCGGGCGGCCTTTCTTGCTCCGCGCGGCGTCGATGAGCCAGCGGAAAGCCAGGGCCAGGCGGCGCTCGCCGCGGACCGGGATCGGCACCTGGTAGTTGGCGCCGCCCACGCGCTTCGATTTCACCTCGACGGCCGGCTGCAGATTCTTGAAAGCCTTGTCGAAAGTCTCGAGCGGATCGGCGCCAGCCTTAGTCTTCACGATCTCGAACGCGCCGTAGACGATCTGCTGGGCGGTCGATTTCTTGCCATCCTCCATCACGTAATTGATGAGTTTGGCGACGGTCAGGTTGCCGTATTTTCCGTCCGGCAGGATGACCCGCTTCGGTGCTTGTTTACCACGCATACTGGTTCAAGTATCAATCAATGACTAGGATTTGGCCTTCTTCGGAGCCTTGGCCCCGTAGATCGAGCGGCCGCGCCGACGCCCCTCGACGCCCTGGGAATCGTAGACGCCGCGGACGATGTGGTAGCGCACGCCCGGCAGATCCTTGACCCTGCCGCCGCGGATCATGACGATGGAGTGCTCCTGCAGGTTGTGGCCGACGCCCGGAATGTAAGCCGTGACCTCCATGCCGTTCGAAAGGCGGACGCGGGCGATCTTGCGGAGCGCGGAGTTCGGTTTCTTCGGGGTCATGGTCGTGACCTTGACGCAGACGCCGCGCTTGAAAGCAGCGCCCTTGGCCAGGATGGTCTTGCGGCGATGCAGCGTGTCGAGCGTGAAAGTCAGAGCCGGGGTCTTGGACTTGGTCTTCGAAGACTGGCGGCCGTGCCGGATCAGTTGATGCATTGTTGGCATATTGTCGTTTAATGTTGCGAAGCCGCCGTTGCCAGGTGCCGCGTTTCAAGCCACTTCCACGCGATACTTTCGGCGACGTAAAAACAAAAAAGTGACGATAATTCGTCTGGCCCAGATTATCACGCGTTCAGGCGAGCGTCAATAGAGCGACCGGACTGTCGCCGCCGGCGCCCTGAAGCTGGAATATTGGCCTGGAGGGGGCTTATTTGGAGAAAGTGAGAGAGTGCGGGAGTGGAGGAGTTGCGGAGTCATGGAGAGACGAAGTTGCGAAGTCGACAAAATATACTGCTGACTCCGTTACTCCGTCACTCCATGACTCCAGCACTTTCATCTCCCCTACAGCCCTGCAAGCGAAAAATAGCCCCGGATGATGGCGGTGAAGACCGAACCGATGATCGAGACCGGCGACAGCCAATCCAGGATGATCAGGATGAAGAGGATGGTCGGACCGCGGGTTTCGAGGAAGCGCAGGATGTTGTGATACTTCGGCGCCGCGAGTAACGCTTCCATGAGCGCCGCGCCGTCGAGCGGCGGCACGGGAATCAGGTTGAAGACGCCGAGAACGGCGTTCACGATCACGAGCTGGGTCAGCAGCATCACCAGCAGATTGGACAGCGGCAGCGCCAGGACGACGAGAACGAACTTGAGCAGGAACAGGAAGATGAGGCCGCTCACGAAGTTCGAGGCCGGACCGGCCATAGCCACGAGCGTGGCTCCCCAGCGGTGAAAGCGGAGGTTGTACGGATTGAAAGGCACGGGCTTCGCCCAGCCGATGACCGGAAAACCGCTGAGCAGCCCGATGAGCGGCACGAGCACTGTGCCGATCGGGTCGAGATGAGCCAGCGGATTCAGGGTCAGGCGGCCCAGCCGTTTCGCGGTCCCGTCGCCCATGAGATAACCGGCCAGGGCGTGGCAGAACTCGTGTACGGAGAGCGCGATGAGGAAGGCGGCGATGGAGAGCAGGGCTTCGGCGAAAGGCATAGTCTTTGATGGCGTTTACGCGGCGATGGCGGGACGGAGAAGCCGCTGACGCGGCCACATCTTGCCAAGGCGGAGAGCTCGTGTTAAAGTGCCTCCGCGTTAATCATACCTAAAGATGGTATCGTATGGCTAGAATCTGCGACGTTTGCGCCCGCCGGCCGAACCAGGCCAATTCGCGGAGCCACTCCAACATCGCCACGAAACGGCGCCAGCTCGTCAACCTGCAGTCCATGCACGTTGATGGCAAGGCCGCCAAGGTCTGCACCCGCTGCGTCCGGACGATGACGAAGACGAAAGGCAAGGCGAAAGGCAAAAAGAAGTAGCGCTTCCGCCAAAAAACCGGCCCTCGCGGGGCGGTTTTTTCGTTGTCATAAAAAAAATACACCCGGGCGGCAGAACAGCGATGTTCTTGCCGCGCGGGTACGCGAGATCGATTATTGAAAACCAGCCGAGCTGAGCTCGGCCCCACAGCCGAGCTGAGCTCGGTAAATACAAAAACCAGCCGGTGTTACCCGGCTGATTCCCACCACTGAACTCGGCTCGAGAGTTTCGATGGGCCAGCTCAGCTGGCCACACCCCGCTCTGATCGCTCGGTTGTTTCATCAGAGAATGCGAAGCTGAGCTTCGCCTTCATCTTTTGGAACCGAGCTAAGCTCGGAAAAATTGAAAACCAGCCGAGCTAGGCTCGGCTGGCGTCCAATACCCAGCTTATCTCGAGTGGTCGCGCTCAGCGCGACTTCCGCACCTCGCTTTGGCACAAGGTGGGCGAAGCTCAGCTTCGCCATATCATATAGGTTCCCTTACGGGAACCGAGCTAAGCTCGGTGGTCGGGCTAGGCGGAGTTGAACCGCCGACTCGCCCACCCCAAGGGCGTGTATTACCGCTATACTATAGCCCGCTGAATTTTCCGCGGGGCCACTATACCCGGACCGCGAAAAAAAATAAAGGACCCCACGATGAAGCCAAAGTTTTGGCTGAAGCCAAATGGGCCTGCTCCCCGCCAAGCGAAAAGCTCTTCGCCTTGATCTTCGTCCCCGAGTACCGCCGGAAAGCTTGCAGGCTTTCGACCGCACCCAAAGACGAATGGCCAAGACGATCTGAGGCCGCTGGAGTCCGCTTGCGCTGCCCACGGGCGGCGCGAATAAGGACCCCAAGCCAAAACAGTTGACCCAAAACTTTGAAAGCGACTTCGTGAAGTCCGCTTTCATCATACCATGTTGCCGCGGACGTTCAACTGCCGTCCGGATCAGCCAACCTGCCAGCGGACAGGAAACGAAAAACGTCAATCCTGGAGCACCACGCGGTCGATCCACTTGGCGATCAGGCCGTACGATTCCGGCGTGGGCCTGAGCCGGGTCGAGATCTTCCCGATCGAATCGTCGGCGGTCACGTAATTATCCTTGTAGTAACGCAGCCGCATGACGATATCCTCGAGCGCCAGCTCCGGATGGAACTGGAAACCGTAAATCCCGGTCGCCGGAAAAGTGAAGGCCTGGACCGAGCAGCAATCAGAACCAGCCAGGCGGACCGCGTCCTGCGGCAATTTGACGATATGGTCCTGGTGTCCGGTCTGGGTCGGAAATTCCAGCGGCATATCCCTGAACAGCCTGTCAGTCTTCGCCGCCGGCTCTAGTCTGACGTTGACCGTTCCGACCTCGCGCTGGTCCGGATCGCGCGCCACGACGCCGCCGAAAGCGCTGGCCAGGAACTGGGCGCCCCAGCTCGAACCCAGGATCGGCACGCCGCGGAAACGCGCCTCGTGGACGAGCGCGACCAGGCTGCCGAGATTCGGAACCGGATCGAGAACGGAATAATCGCCGCTGCCGCCGATGATGACGGCGTCGACCGTATCAAGTTCTTCCGCCGTGACCGGCTTTTCCAGGAGATCGTGGCTCAGGACGTGGTCGTCGGCTATCTTGCCAGCCGTCTCGAAACAAGTGATCTCATGCAGCTTCATCGTCCGGTCACGACGAACTTGGACCAGCAGAAAACGAAGAGCATCGCGATTTTTCTTGAGTGACATATGTGAAGATCATAATATGGGCGACGGGGGCTGATGTCAATCTGGAGGAGTGTGGGAGTGTAGGAGTTGCGGAGTCATGGAGAGACGGAGCGACGGAGTGTCTCGACACCTCCACACTCTCATGCTCACCAACTTCGTCTCTCCCTGACTCCGCCACGTCGCTCGCGAGCGACGTGGCTCCGTCTCTCCAAAAACACGCCCCGCGGGCGTGCTCTCCAAAATCAGATGTGCTCCGACCGTCTTCAGGAAGCCGGCGGTTCTTCGAACGGACAACCGGACTTCGCGGCGAGATCAAGTAATTTCATTTCACCCGCCTGGCGCTCGCCGTTCGGGAAGACCCAGGTCGGATAACCGGTGATGCCGGCATCCGTGCACTCTTTGACCTGCGCCCGGGGATCGCCCTGCACGCCGCATTCGATGTACGGCATCTTGCTCGCGGCGTCGCCGAACAGTTTCTTCTGTTTCTGGCAATGCGAGCACCAATAAGCGCCGTACATCTTCACGCCTTTCTGGGTCAGGCATTCGGCCAAGCCGCTGACGGCCGCCGCTGACGGAGCGTTCTTCTCTTCGGACAAGCGGATGGCGGCGATCGATCCGACGATGAAAATGATCACGAGCAGGATGACCGTGCGGAAGACTAGCGCTCTTTTGTCCTCTTTCTTGTTGAACATGATCGTTGGAGCCGCCGCGACGCGCGGCGAGATCGGAAAAAATCGGGATAAAGAAAAGATGCCTGCTTCTTTCCGGAGCCGAAAAGACGCCGGCACCATTCACGAGAGATACAGCCTCCTTCTGCGGCACTGCGGTCGTGAACCGCAACGCCACCAAGCGCGACTCGATTGAAGAGACCATGTTGACCGGATGCCGAGCGGCGTCCGATAAGCACGGAGCTCACGACAAGACGGAGAGAGTTTAACACCGGGTCCGGCAACTGGCAAACCTGATCGTGTGGATAAAAAAATCGGCGGTGCAAGACCGCCGACCTGATGAACGTCCGACTCAGCAGGACTGGCTGTAGACCTGGAAAAAACACCAGCATACCAGGACCATAGCCGTAAGGAGCATGACCGCCACCGCTGCCAGTCCGATGGCAATGAAACGGAAGAACCACTTGTCTTTGGACGATCCGACCGCCGCTGCTTGCCGGGCAAATTTTTCCATCACAAACGCGCAGAACAGCGACATAGCCACAGCGAACGGGAGCAAGATCAGGCCAAAAACGCCTCCGTAAACGTTATCGATCACGTACTGGATCGGCGCCGCGCAGAAATCAACTGCGGAAAACATGATTCGGACTCCTTGGTTCGATGTGAAAGAACGCTATCTTCTTAGGGGAAAAATGGCCATCTGTCAATGCGGCGCGATAAAGACGAAAAGCGGATAAAAAAATCGGCGGTGCAAGACCGCCGACCTGACGAACGTCCGACTCAGCAATACTGGCCGTAAAGCTGGAAAAAACACCAACATGCCCCGACCATGGTCGCGAGGAGCATGACCGCCAACGCTGCCAGTCCGATGGCAATGGAACGGAAGAACCACTTGTCCTTGGACGATCCGGCCACCGCCATTTGCCGGGCAAATTTTTCCATCACAAACGCGCAGAACAGCGTCATGGCCACGGCGAACGAGAGCAGGATCAGGCCAAAAACGCCGTGGAAAACATTTTCGATCACGAACTGGATCGGCGTCGTGCAGAAATCAGCCGCGGAAAGCATGATTCGGACTCCTTGGTTCGATGTGAAAGAACGCTATCTTCTTAAGGGAAAAATGACCGTCTGTCAATACGGCGCGGCAGGAATGGAAAAACTAAAAAACGGAGACGCTTGTCTCCGTTTTTTGATATCCATGACTCCCTGACTCCATATTGCGAGAGACGAAGTCATGGAGTGACGGAGTTGCGAAGTCACCGGACTCCGTCTCTTCGTATCTCCATGACTCCGTCTCTCCAGCACTCCAGCACTCCTGCACTCTCCTCACTCTTTAATAGTAAACTTTGTGTAGGACGGACTATGCCGGACCAGCTCTTCCGGTTTGAACCAGACGTTGATCTCCGAGTCGGCGTTCTCCGGCGAATCCGAGGCGTGGATCAGGTTGAAGACGCCGATATCCTTCTCGTCGGCGTGGGAATAGGAGACGTGGGCGAAATCGCCGCGGATTGTGCCGGGCGCGGCGGCCTTAGGCTCGGTCGCGCCGACCATCTTACGGACGACTTCGATGATGTCGACGCCTTCAAGACAGATGGCCACGATCGGACCGGACATGAGCATCTGGATCATGCGCTCGCGGACCTTCTCGCCGCGGCGGCGGGCCAAATCGTCGGTGTAATGCCGCTTGGCGGTGTCCATCTCGGAGACGAGCAGCTTCAGGCCGGCCAGTTTGGCGCCGACGCGCTCGAAGCGCTGCAGGATCTCGCCGCAGATGCCGCGATCAAGGGCGTCCGGTTTGAGCAAGACGAGTGTCCGCTGGATCATAATGCGAAAAATTTATGGAAGCTGGCTGCTTCCTGATGTCCGGAAGTATAAGCGGTTCCCGGCGACGTTTCAAGGCGGTACGCCGCGCCGGGAGCGCCAGCTGACGCCGGCCTGACCGAAGACGGCCACGACGTCGCCGTGGACATCCGTGCGCCAGACTTTGATGCCGCGCGCGGCCAGGCGCTTCAGGAGCGCGGGCGAAGGGTGGCCGTAATAATTTTGCCCCACGGAAATGACCGCGGTCCGAGGCTGGACGCCGGTCAGGAAACCGTAGGTCGTCGCTTGGCGACTGCCGTGGTGGCCGACCTTGAGGATATCGGCGGCCGGAACATCGCCGGCATCCAGAAGCGCGGCTTCGGTCTTGGCGCCGGCGTCGCCCGTGAGCAGGAGCTGCCCGCACGAAGCCGGTCCGGCTGCGCCTCCGGGATCCGGACAGGAGACGCTGAGCAGCAGGACCAGCGATTCTTCGTTGATGTCCCGGCTGGTCCGCAAGATCGACGCGGGCGCGGTGTGAACGACCGCGAGCGCCGCGTCATCGCTCAGCCGGATCGAATCGCCGCTGCGGACCACGCTCACAGGCACACCCTGCGCCACGGCCGCCAGCCGCAGAGCCGCGAATTCCGGCGTGGCTGCGCCCGCGCCACCGAGGATCAGCCGGCCGACCTGATAACGCCCGAAGACCGCTGCGAGACCGCCGACGTGATCAGCGTGCGGATGCGTCACGATGACGTATTCAATGAGCCGGTCGGTGAGCGGCATGGCGCGGCCGAGCCCAGTCAGGACCTGGCGGCCCGGACCGCCGTCAATCAGCGCTTGGACCCGGCCGGCGGCAACGAGGATCGCGTCGCCCTGCCCGACATCCATGAAGGTCGCCGTCGCCAGCGGCGGCGAATCATGGCGCACCGCCCAGCAGCCGACCAGGAGCAGAACTCCCGCCGCAGCGGCTAAAATGAGCTTATTTCTGGAGTTTGGAGCCATATTCGATCACTTCAATCTCGAGGCCGGCCGGCAGCGGCGGACGCCGCAACGGGATCGGCTTCGCTTTTACCAAGGCATACCACAGCAGCAGGATCCAGCCCGCGATCATGGAACAACCCAAAGGCCCGGCCTGGAGCTCCACCGAGAACGGCAGGCTCGCCAAAAAACCGATGATCGTTTCGATCACCCGGAGCAGCCAGACCGCCGCGAGAGCCGGCAGCTGGCCGACCGAGAACCAGAACGCGGCCAGGATGATGCCGCCGGCGCCCAGGGCCATGATCCAGGGAATGAGCGGCAGGATCAGCAGGTTGGCGACCGGACCCAGGAGCGGCACGCGGCCGAACGCGAGGATGATGATCGGCAAAGTGGCGAGCGTCGCGCCCAGGGTCTCGCCGGCCGAACGCCTGATGCCGAGGAACTCCGGCAGGAAGGTCAGGCGCTTCGCGAGCGGTTCGCCCAGGCCGTGAAGTCCGAGTACGGCCGCGAACGACAACTGGAAGCCGACGTCGTGCCGCAGGAGCAGCGGATCGAACGCCAGCATGGCGGACGCGGCCAGGGACAAAGCGGCGGTCGCAGAATAACGCCGGCCGACCACCGTCGCGACGAGGGCGGTGCAGCCCATGGCCGCGGCGCGGATGACCGAAGCTTCGGCGCCGGCGACCACGGCGAAGATCAGGACCCCGGCCAGCGAGAAGCAGGCGGCGCGCCGGCGGCGGACCGTGGCGGCGGCGAATAGCAGCAGGAAGATTTCCGCGACCCGCGCGACGTTGTAACCGGAGACGGCTAGGATGTGCGAAGTGCCGGTCGAACGGAAAGCGGCGACCAGATCCGGTGGCAGACCGTCGCGGTCGCCGATGAGCAGGCCGAGCAGGAAAGAAGCTTCCGGCTCAGGCAGCAGCCGGCCGACGCTCAGCCGGATCCGGGAGCGCAGGCCGTAGAGCAGCTGCCGCGGCAACGAACGCTCGCTCGCAGCGATCGCCGCCAGCGGCTCGCGCGTCGAGCAGCGCCAACGGACGCCGTCGAGCCAAGCTTGGGCATCGAAAGGATCGCCACTGTTCAGACCGACCCGAACGGGAAGACAGCGCCAGCGCAGCACCTCGCCATAGGCAAAGATCGGCCAGGCCCGGGCCCGCAGCCGCAGCACGCCGGCGAGCGGCCGGCACGAACCGTCCGCCGCCGAGCCGCCGTCCGCGAGCGCGCTCAGGTCGCGCTGGCCGACTGCGGTCCGGTCGCAAACAAAAACGCGATCCAGATCCAGGGTCGCGCTATCGCTCATGATCCGCTGCTCGCGGCTGACGGTGCCGACGAGTTCCGTGGCAACCAAGACGGGTTCATCCGGCGGATCCGCGGCCGGGATAGCGGCGTCGAAACGCCACAGAGCGAGCGCGAACATCAGCGCCGCCCCGGCAAGCAGGCGCGGAACCGGCCTGGGCCGCAGAGCGATGAGCGCGACCAAGAAGCAGCCTGCGGCCGCGAGCCAGTAGCCAGCCGCGAGCCAGATCCGTTCGTCGAACGCGTGAACGGCCACGCCGCCGAAGAAGGCCAGCAGCCAGGCGACCAAGGTTCCGGATGACGATGCCGCGAGACGGCGCAACATAAAGCCGCCAACTCTTAACACCTGCTCCGGAAAACCGCAAGTCAGGATTCAAAAACGGCCCACCGTAATCGGCAGACCGTTCTTTTGTCGTCTTGAACAGTTCGGTTCGGATCGAACAAAATGATTCAGCGTCCTCTCTGCACTCTCACTCCCCTGGCTTCAAGGTCGCGAGAATCGAGACCTTTTCGTCTGATGAACGCTTCAGTCATCGGCGTCGGGATGTTGCGGCGAAGGTGCTCGATGCGTCCGTTGTGCCGGATCCTGATGTCGACGCCCG
>JBAYFM010000020.1 GCA_041667185.1 Patescibacteria group bacterium
AAAAGCCCCCCCCCTGCCCCCCGGGCCCCAAGGGGTAGGCGCCCCGCCTTCTAAGGGGGAAAAGTGGTTTGCTTCCCCCCCGGGGACCCCCCCCCCCCCCCCCCCCTTGAAAAAAATACAAAAACACGCTATCTTGTTCGGACAAGTCAGGTTATTAGCCAACTGACGACCACAGGCTGATAACGGAAGTCATCATGGTGGCCATGGTGCAAAGGTTAGCACAGCGGGTTGTGGTCCCGTTAATATGGGTTCGATTCCCATTGGCCACCCCATAGTAAATACCCGACCCCTATCAGGGGGCGGGTATTTACTTATATGAGATGTCTATGGGAATCGAACGGGCGCGAGAGGTGCGAGCTGGCGAAGCGCCAGTGCGCCCTTTGCCTCGGCAAATATCTGACAGCCTCGGCAAAGCCTAGGCGACCCTTATCGCCCGTCGGAGCTCATCGATTTGCGCCGACCCCCGGACCCCGTGCGGAGCGCGAGGCGATTCCCATTGGCCATCGCCCAGTCAATCTCTTGTATGAGTCAAGTTGACGTATCCAATCTGATATGTTATAAATATACTGTTTTTATGATATATCGTATCTAGTATGTTATTAGCTTTCGTATATGAGTTTTAACCCAAAAATACCCCATAATCTCGACCTTCTTCCACCGACTATTGACCTCAATTCTCCTAAATATGGTAAATTGCTGGTGAAAGCTCGAGCCGAACTGGCGGAATTAAAAGGATATAGTGTGGGCTTACCCAATCCGCTTCTTTTGCTGTCGCCCGCAATATTAAAAGAATCAGTGGCTAGTTCAAATATTGAAAATATCCACACGACGGTTGCCGAGGTGCTCCAACAACAATTGTTTCCGGAAGCGGAGCGGCGCGGAGCGGATAAAGAAGTATTGCGCTATCGCGAAGCGATTATGCAGGGATTCGTGGAGCTGGATAAACTCCCGGTGTCGAGTCGTCTCATTGTCGATATCGCACGGATGCTCGTCCCATCCGCAGGTGGCTACCGCAAAACTCAGAACTTCATCCACAACAGCGTTACAAATGAGATCATATATACGCCCCCGCCGGCGAATGAGATGTCGCGGCTCATCGGTAACTTAGAAAATTTTATTAACGACAAGGGGCTAGATGTGGACCCTCTGATTAAGAGTGCCGTTGCTCACTATCAATTCGAAGCCATCCATCCTTTCGGTGATGGTAATGGCAGAACCGGACGTATTTTAATGGTGCTTTATTTAGTCCAGGAACACCTTTTGCATTATCCGATCTTGTACATTAGCGGCTATATCAATAAACATCGGCCGGAGTATTACCGCCTGCTTCTTGAGGTCACCAGAGCAGGGCGATGGGAAGACTTCATCCTTTTTATGCTGGAGGGATTCTATCAGCAGGCCAAAGAAACCAAGGATACGCTGTTTGATATGACAACTGAATTTTTTCAGTATAAGAAGGAAACTAAGGAGAAACTGCCGAACATCTACTCATCCGAGCTTGTCGAACAATTATTCTCCCATCCGGTTACAAATCCAGCCGCGCTGGGGAAAGCGCTGAATGTGCATTATGTTACTGCTGGCAAATATCTTAAAGCACTCGCCACAGCTGGCTACCTGAAAGAATCATGGCATGGCAAGTACCATCTATATACGAATAAGCGGTTGCTCGACGTATTGCATGCACGAAATCCCTGAGCCGTCAGTACTGGAGATGTGGCGAACAAACTTGATACAATCGCCAACTCATGAGAATAATAGCGTCACATGTCCGCAATCGCGCTGATCCATGGCTATGCCGTCAGGCTGACATCGCCCGTTGTCCGCCGGGGTTTTGGTGAGACGACCGGTTTTAAGGCCTTCTCGAAAGATGTGGGCTCCGGAACGGCGGCTGTGTTTCGCTGGGGCATCATCAAGGAAGTATCGTGGCTGGCGCTGCTTGATCCGGTCGCACAGTACCGATTTTACCGCGACGAACTGGCGACGGCCTTGAGTCCTGCCACCCAGGTGCTGCTGCAAGAATTCCTGGAACGCGAAAATCCGTCCGTCATTGTTGTCCATTCCATGGGAGCGACTCTTCTGCACGCTTACGCGCGTACGCACAGCCTGCCGCCGTCGGTGCGCTATGTAGTCATGGTGCAGGCTGACTTGCCGTGGGGTGCTGACCTTGAGGTCTTCCCCGGCGTTTACAACCTGTACTGCCCATGGGATCCGACGCTCATGGCCTCTTCGCTGTTTTCTAGACGGCGGCGCGCGGGACTTGGGCCGGTGTCTGGCAGTAATGTGACAAATCAGCTGCTGCCGGCTCATCGCTTGCCCAACTTGCATACATCCGCGCTGTGCGACCAGAGGCTGCGAGAAATCGTCATGCAATTAATGAGTGGCTAAAATGGCTCATGGCGGCACCGAAGCCAGCTCCGACACATTAAGTATCGCGATCGCAACAAACGCGCTCATCATATTGGTTCCCGCCGTGCTCTACACCCTGACGACATATTTTTTGGCTTAAACTCTACTCGCACCGATTCGATCAAGATTGGGACATCCCTACCCTGACGGCTGGTCGAATTCGCGGATAAGAAAAACCGGTCCGCGAGCGCGAGCCGGTTTTGCTGATGAAGCAGGATTCACCGATCAGTCGGCCAGCGTTTCCGCCGCTGGCTGGACCGGTTCGACCTGGTAAGTGTCGACGCGATGCAGCGTGATCCGGATGCGGGTGCCGCGCGGAACCACGATGTCCAGCGGCGAGCCGCTGTGAACTACGCAAGCCTCCTTGTCGACGAAGACAACGAAGCTCGGGCAGAGCTGGTCGGCGGCACACTCGCGGACAACGCGATCATACGTCCCCTCGCAGACCACCCGGCCTTCGGTTGAATACGGCGAGCTCTCCAACCGCGCGGCCGGAGCAGTGACTTGGCCGGTTCCGACATCAGCGGATCGCGAGTGCGATTCCAGAAGCGCGCCGCCGATCAGGAAGAAAAGTCCGACCGTGATCAACAACGCATCGCCTGTGGTGAATTCCGTATTCATCACTCTCATGTCAGGACCTCCGTGTTCTGATGGTGAAAGAAAGGAACGATCGGCATCGGCTTCAGAACCAGACATCGTCGTCGAGCCACTCGTTCTCGCCGCTGTAGCAATTGATCATGCAGTACCTGATGCTGACCCGGCCGAAAAAATTCTCGTACACCGAGACATACAACCGGCAGCCATCCTTGGGCTCCAGCCGCAGCGGGATATCCGGAGGTTCGCTGAACTCCCAGACCAGGCCGTCGCGGAAACGCAGGCGCAGCAGCCGATTGCCGACGCCGCCGTATTCGGCGAACAGGAACTCGCCTTCGACCAGTCTGACGTCGGCGAAAAGCATCCACCAGATCGAGTAACCGAGAACGATGATCGCGGCCAGTTGCAGACACAAAACTGCAGCTGGTTTCTCCGCAAAGCGGAAAAAAAAGATGAGATAGACGAACGCGGACAGCAAAGTCAGGCACAAGAGACCGTCCAGCCAGGATATGAACATGGCCCGGGTCTTGTCGGGACGAACGTCGGTCTTTTTCATTCTCCGCCTCCTTGTTTCTGTGAAATTGTAAGGAACTTCCGACCGAAAAAATTAACACAAAATAAGCTCCTTGTCAATCCTGGCGGCCGCAAATCATGCCAAATTATTATCCCTGGCACTCTCCAACACCACAGACCGTGGACAAACAGTGGATAACTCCAGCGGACAATAAAACCGCCCCAGATCTTTCCGACTCAATTGACAGGGCCGTTTTTTTGCTCTAATATGCGGGTTCAGAACTAACTCGCGCTCACGAATCTTATGAAGATCGACGTCAAGAAACTTCCCAAGAGCCAGGCCGAGATCACGATCGAACTCACGATCGAGGACGCCCAGCCGTATCTGGAGAACGCCGCCAAAAAACTCTCTTCCGACAAGCCGATCAAGGGCTACCGCCCCGGCCACGCGACCTACGACGTGGTGAAAGCCGCGTACGGCGAAATGGCCATCTACGAGGAAGCGCTCGAACCGATCTTCCGGAAATTCTACGTGAAAGCCGTGCTCGACAACGAGCTCGTCACTTACGGCGAACCCAAAATCGACGTCAACAAACTCGCTCCGGGCAACCCGATCTCTTTCACAGCCGTCGTAACCCTCATCCCGAAATCGCTCTCTCTGCCGGAACTCAAGAGCGTCAAGATCAAAGTTAAGAAGTCAGCGGTCGAAGATAAGGAAGTCGAAGCCGCTCTGAAACAGCTCCAGAAGATGCGCACCAAGGAAGCCGCCGCCGACCGCGAGGTCCGCGCCGACGACAAGGTCGTGCTCGACATGGACATGTCGCTCGCCGGCGTGCCGCTCGAAGGCGGCCAGGCGCGCGGCCACGGCGTTTACCTCAACGAGGATTATTACGTCCCGGGACTCAAGGAACAGATCCTCGGACTCAAGTCCGGCGAGGTCAAAGAATTCAATCTCAAATTTCCAGAGACTCACTACCAGAAGAACATCGCCGGCAAAGATGTCGGTTTCAAAGTGACCGTGAAACAGGTCTTCGGCCTCGAACCGCCGGCGCTCGACGACGAGTTCGCCAAGAGTCTGGGCCAGGACGACATGATGAAATTGCGCGAACTGCTGCGTAAAAACATCCTGGCGGAAGCGGAAGACAAAGCCGCCCAACAGGCCGAGAACGAAGCCTTGGAAAAACTGGTCGACAAATCCAAATTTGAGGACGTGCCGGAAGCGATAATCAATCAGGAAGTCAACCGCATGTTCCACGAACTCGAGCACAGTCTGCATGACCGCGGCTTGGAACTCGACGGCTACCTCAAGAATCTCAAAAAGACCACAGCCGAACTCAAACTGGATTTTGCGACGCAGGCCGTGAAGCGGGTCAAGACCGCCTTGCTCATGCGCGACCTCGCTATCCGCGAGAAGGTCGAAGTCCTGGATTCAGAACTTCTGGCCGAGCAGCAGCGCCTGATCAACGCTTATTCCGACAACCCCGAAACCCAGGCCAAGGTCCGCTCCGAGGATTATCTCGACTATCTCCGGACCGAGATCATCAACCGCAAGGTACTGGAACTCATCCGCGCGGCCTGCATCGATAAAGAGGCCTGAAGCGCTCGCTCGCTGGCCACCAGACCATAATCTTATGCGGCTTGGCGCTCATGTCTCGGCATCAGGCGGAGTCCAGGAAGCCCCGCTTCGGGCTGCTGAACTGGGTCTCCGGTGTTTTCAGTATTTCTCGCGGCCGCCGCAAGGCGGTCCGGCCCCGAAACTCAGCCGCGGCGTCATCCAGGCTTTCACTAAGAATTGCGCCGCGAACAACATCGAATCCCACTTCGTCCACGCCCCCTACATCATCAATCTCTCCTCTCCGAACGACCGTTTGCGCCTTAATTCCGTCGCGATGATCCGCCAGGACCTGAAACGCGCCTCGCTCCTCGGCAGCCGCGGCGTCATCGTCCACCTCGGCAGCTCCGCGGACCGCGACACTTCCCAACTTACCAAGCGATTGGTCGACTCCCTGCGCCGCGTACTCGACGGCTATCTGGGCAAAGCCCTGCTGCTGCTTGAGAATTGCGCCGGCGCCGGCAACACCATCGGCCGCGATTTCCAGGAGCTGGCCGGATTCCTGAACACGCTCGATGACGACCGCGTCGGGATCTGCCTGGACACCGCGCACGCTTTCGCCGCCGGTTACGATCTCCGGACAGCGGCCAGCGTCAAACGCACGCTCGGCGTCTTCGGCCGGACTATCGGCTTCAAGCGCCTCCAAGCCATCCATCTCAACGATTCCGCGGCCGACTTCCAGGAATTTAAGGATCGCCACGCCCACATCGGACGCGGCCGCATCGGACTGTCCGGATTCAAAGCCCTGCTGGCGTCGCCGGCGCTGAAAAATCTCGACCTGATCCTGGAGACTCCGATCGACAGCGGACGGAAAGCCGACATCCGCATCGTGAATTCGCTGATCGCCAGATCATCTAAATGCTGACGAACCCGTCTCTTATTATGTTGGTCCGATCCGTCCCGCAGCGCATCCGGGTCAAAGCCCACGCGCGCGCCAAACGCCGCGATCTGCGTCCGAATGCCGACGGGTCTTTCGACATCTGGACCACCGCCGCGCCTGATCGCGACCGGGCGAACGAAGACATCATCGAGATCCTGTCCGGACACCTGTCCGTGAGCAAGAGCGCTATCAGTCTCGTCTCCGGACGCACCGCGAACAAGAAAGTTTTCGAGGTCTCGTATTATTGAGCCCACTAGGAGTACGCTCGCTAAACGACATAAAAACCGCTTAATGAAGCGGTTTTTTCGTGGATTCATTTTTTGACGAACGGCTGCCACCAGGTCCGGCGCGGCGGCACCGGATCATGTCCGCCATCAGCCCACGGATGGCAGCGCAGGATCCGCCATGACCCGAGGATCAACCCGCGGATCACGCCCAACTCAGCGACCGCTTGATAAGTGTATTCGGAACAGGTCGGCCGAAAACGGCAGCAGCCGTGAGGATAGAAGATCTTGGTCCAGCCGTGATCAGGCGAGAAGGTCCGCTGATAAAAACGGATGGCCGCCAAAGTGGTCCGTCTGGGGATGTCGACGATGAACTGGAAAAAATGTCGGGCCCACATACTCAGCGGCTCGGCGGCAAAAGTCCGGACTTGATCAGCGTCCGCCGCACTTCAGACTCCAGCTGCGGGAAGTCGAGCTTCAACGCTTCCGGCTTGGCCATCAGCACAGCATCGAAACCGGTCTTGATATCCGGCAGCCTCTTCCGGACGATCTCGCGCATCCGCCGCCGCAGCAGGTTTCTTTTCACGGCGCGCTTCGAGACCTTGACCCCGACCACGAAAGCGAAGCGGCTGGCTGGCAACTTGTTCAGCGAGAACTTCAACGTCAAAAAAGAACCGGAGACGAACCGTCCGGACTTGAAGATCCTCTGGAAATCACGATCAGTCTTGAGACGATTTAGCTGGGAGAGCATGGTGGTCTGATTCTGGTGAGTGCGGACTTTCATTATTATACTGGCGCGGCCCAAAAAAAGCACCCGCCGGTTGGGGCGGATGCTCTGTAGGTCTGGATACTAGTGCTTGACCGTCAGGCGCTTGCGGCCCTTGGCGCGGCGGCGCTTCAGGACAACCCGGCCGGTACCACGGCGCATGCGGGCGCGGAAACCATGGACCTTATTACGACGTCGCTTTTTCGGCTGATATGTGCGTTTCGGCATAAAATTCCGTGTTTCACTGGTTAGACAAGCGGTATTTTGTCATCTTTGCGTCATTTTGGCAAGAGGTTGGTGTTTTCCGCTCAGCTGACGGCTATTAACCAGTAGATAATAAACCGTCAGGGGCTTGCCGAATGCCTTATAGTTATGCACAATCCATGCACAGTCTATCCACGGGTGGGTGGGGTTTTCAAATGTTATCCACTGGTCTAAACTAGCTGGGTCTAACACCCGAGAAATCACTATCGGTTTATGAGCAACCACGAACTCTGGCAGGCGGTACTCGGAGAACTGGAATTGTCGATGAGCAAGGCGAATTTCACGACCTGGTTCAGCAAGACTTTTCTGTCCACCTGCGAAGGAGAGCGCGTGGTCGTCAGCGTGCCGAACACTTTCACTAAAGCCTGGCTGGAGAAAAAATACAGCCCGGCTATTTTGAAATCTTTGCAGAGCATCACTTCCAGCCGGATCCGCGAGATCGTCTATAAGGTCGATATCAAACCAGTGATCGTCGCCAAGAATCCGGCCGAGGAAACGTCCCAGAAAACCGCTTCCGAAGCGCCGTCAGCGTCCGCGGCCGCAGAAGCAGCTTCAGCGAACACTGCATCGCGGACCGAGACCGCTCCGCCAGCTTCCAAACGCGAATATTCCAACGATTCCAAGCTTAATCCGAAGTATACTTTCGACGCTTTCGTGGTCGGCAAAGGCAGCGAACTCGCGCATGCCGCCGCTCTCGCTGTAGCCCAGAATCCCGGCACGAAATACAATCCGTTGTTCATCTATGGCGGCGTCGGCCTCGGCAAGACCCACTTGCTCCAGGCGATCGGCAATGAAGTCCTGAAGCGCGCGCCCGGATCCAAGATCCTTTACGTCACCTGCGAAAAATTCACGAACGATTTCATCGGCGCCATCAAGAATAACCGCGCTCGCGATTTCAAAGAGACTTACCGCAGCGTTGACGTCCTGCTGATCGACGATATCCAGTTCCTGACCGGCAAAGAAGGGACGCAGGAGGAGTTTTTCCACACCTTCAACGCCCTGCACGAGAACAACCGCCAGGTCGTCATGACCTCGGACCGGCCGCCGAAACAGATCCCGGCTCTCGAGCAGCGGCTCGTCTCCCGTTTCGAGTGGGGCATGACCGCTGATATTTCCAGCCCGGATTTCGAGACCCGCATGGCGATCCTCGAGACCAAGTGCCGCGAACGCAATTATGACCTTGATCCCGAGACCCTGCGCTTCATCGCTTCGGTCATCCAGGCCAACGTCCGCGAACTCGAAGGAGCACTGAACAAGATCATCGCTTTCCACCAGTTCAAGAACACCAAACCGAGCCTGGAAACGGCCAAGAATCTGCTGGCGAGCTTCGGCTCCGGCCAGATCCAGCGGAACATCACTCCCAAGCAAATTCTGCATGCTGTAGCGCAATATTACGATGTCAGCGTCGCTGATATGCTGGGCGCCTGCCGCGAAAAACGGCTGGCTTTCCCCCGCCAGGTCATCATGTATCTGATGCGCGAAGAGACCAATTCCTCGTTCCCGAGCATCGGCCACGAGGTCGGCAACCGCGATCACACCACAGTCATGCACGCCTGCGACAAGATCCGGCGCGAACTCGAGACCAACACCAAGCTCCGGCAGGACCTCGAACTCATCAAACAACGCATCCACGCCACGGCCTGAGTGTGAATAACTTGTGGGCTTGTCCGTGGAGAATCTCCGGATAGCCTGGTGCAAAGCCAGTGGATGACCTGAGGTCAAAAAACGTCCGTTTCAGACCCCGGCCGACAACGCACTTTTTCTCCCCTCCTTTGACCGCAAAGTTTCCACCGGTCGAACGGCCTGAAACCGCCGCAACGACGGGCTCCGGGCGACTTATCCAGATTGCCCACAACACTCACTATCACTACCGATTCAATATATCTATATAACCGATATCGTAATGAAGTTCTCGTGCACGCAGGAAAATCTGAACCAGGGATTGACCATCGTGAGTCACATCGCGAACAAGAACGTCAATCTGCCGATCCTGGGCAATGTCCTGGTCAAGAGCGAGGATAAGGTCCTGAAGTTCATGACCACGAATCTGGAGATCGCCGTGAGTTGCGCGGTCCGCGGCAAGGTTGAGGAACCGGGCGAATTCACGGTCCCGTCACGTCTCTTCTCCGATTACATCAATCTTCTGCCCAAGGACCGGGTCGATATCGTCCAGGACGGCAATGCGATCGCCGTGTCCTGCGGTTCGTTCCAGACGCGCCTGAACGGCATCCCGGCTTCCGAATTCCCGCTCATCCCCTCGGTCGAGAAGAAACGCCGCTTTCTGGTCGATATGACGGTCTTCCGCAAAGCCGTCGGCCAGGTGTTGTTTGCGGTCGCGCCGAACGAGTCCCGGCCGGAGATCAGCGGTGTCCTGTTCAAACTGGTCACTGGAGCCGACGGCGCTGAACTGGTCCTGGCGGCGACCGACAGTTATCGCCTGGCCGAAAAGACGGTCAAAGCCCAGCTTCCCGAGCCGGCGGCCGCCGGTTCTGAACCCTGGTCGGTCATCGTGCCGGCCCGGACCGTGGCTGAGATTGTTCGGATCCTCGGCGTCCTCAAGGATTCGCTCGCCGGCAACGACCAGATTGAGATCGGCGTCGGCGACAGCCAGATTGTCTTCACTTACGACAATGTCGAGGTCATCTCCCGGATCATCGAAGGCCGTTATCCGGATTATCACCAGCTTGTCCCCGAGCGTTTTGAGACCGAGGTGATCATCGCCAAGGATGATCTCCAACGCGCCGTCAAAGCGGCCAGTCTGTTTTCTCGGACCGGCTTGAACGACGTCCATATCAATTTCAGCCCGGATGGCCGAGTGCGCTTGAAAGCCGGTAATTCTCAGGCTGGCGAGCATACGGCTGAGCTCGCTGGCAAAGTTCAAGGCAAAGAGAACGAAGTGACCGTCAATTTCAAATATCTGCTGGATGGCGTCAATAACATCGAAACCGAGGCAATCGGCCTGCAGATGGTCGACAAGGTCAGCCCGTGTCTGGTGCGTCCGGTCAAAGATGATCGGTTGGTGCTGAATGACTTCATGTACATCGTGATGCCGATCCGGCAGTAGTCAAAAACAACCTGGATTCAAAACCGGACCGCTCAGGCGGCCCGGTTTTATTGACTAGTCATTTTATTCTGACTCCGTCTCTCCCTGACTCCGTCTCTCCCTGACTCCGTCTCTCCCTGACTCCGTCTCTCC
>JBAYFM010000021.1 GCA_041667185.1 Patescibacteria group bacterium
ATCCCATAGGCGAGAGCTTCCGGACAAGACCAGGATAGTTAAAAATATTTGATTGAAATTATCGCGTCGGCTACGTCAAATTTTAGGCTCATTAAGCTTGGGCGTCAATCGAGATTATCAACAACTCCGCCACCACATCTGCGACCGACGCCAAAATTACGGATCAGGAATCCGCTTCCAGTTGCTCCAGAGGGCCGTCCGGATCCTCGATCCGGCCGATGACCCGCAAGTGCTTCTGGCTGATGATCGGCTTCATGATCAGGATCTCCGGACTGAAGAAGACCTTCGGCCGCCCTTCTCCCGCTCCCGCCGTCGCGACCCAGGGGCAGGATCCGCCCTGGCGCACTTTGACGTAATGCCCGAGAAAATCGGCGAGTGGCATGACGGAATCCCAGTATTTGCTGAACGCGCCCTGAAAACGTCCGACATCGGCCGGATACGCTCCCAGGAACGGGATCAGGCCGGTGATGAAATCCATGTCGCCGACGAAACAGGATGCCGGATCGGTCTTGATCTCCAGGATCATCCGCTCGGCGCGGAACGGCAGGCTGGGGACGTTCTCCGGCGAGGGAGCCGCGAAGATGGCGCCAAGCCGGCTCACGCCGTGCTCGACCAGGCGCTCGGGCCGGAACCGGTCTAGGATCTCCATCTCGCGGCGCATCTCCGAAGGCCGCAGTTCCGCCACCGGCGCCGCGAGCCCCTCGCGCGCGATGCGGGCGAGTTCTTCGAGCGAACATTCGCGGTACAGCGAGACCCAGTGTTCGGGCGCGGCCGGGATATCCGAACCCAGGAGGACCGACCAGTCGATCCCGCAGCCGTCAAACGCGTGGAGGTAGTTGTCGGATTTTTGGGCCATGGGATTAGAAAAATGGGAGAGTGCCGGAGTGCGGGAGTGCTGGAGTTGGGGAGTTTGGGAGAGATGAATTCAGGAAGTTGATATACTCCATTTCTCCCCCGCTCCTACACTCCTTCACTCTCCCATTACTTGATGACTCCCCCGGCTCCTGCACTCCGAAACTTCCTGACTCCGTCACTCTAAAACAATGCTTACCAGCCGATCCTTGACCACGAAAATCTGTTTGATGCTCTGGCCTTCAAGAAACTTGGCGACCTTGTCGCTCGCCAAAGCCTGAGCCTTGGCGTCTTCTTCGGAAAGTCCAACCGGCACGCTCAGCTTATCGCGAACCTTGCCGTTCACCTGGACGATCAGGCTCACCTGCTTCTCGGCCGCGAGCTGGTCGTCGCAGACCGGCCAAGGCGCCAGGAAGATACTGCGGCTGTGACCCAGGAGTTCCCAGAGATCCTCGGCGAGATGCGGCGCGAACGGCGCCAAGAGGCGCAGGAAAACCGACGCGAACTCCGGACTGCCGCCGCCGAGCCGCTGCCACTCGTTCAGGAGGATCATCATGGCGGAGATGGCGGTGTTGAATTTGAAAGCCTCGATGTCCGCGGAGACCTTGCGGATGGTGCGGTGCAGGAGTGCGGTCAGCTCTTCCGGTTCGGCCTTCATCTCGCGGTGGACGACGTCATGGATCTGCAGCCAGACGCGATCGAGAAAGCGGCGCGTGCCGCTGATACCCTTGGTGTCCCAGGGTTTGGCGATCTCGAAGTCGCCCATGAACATCTCGTAGAGGCGCATCGTGTCGGCGCCGTACTGCTCGACCACATCGTCCGGATTGATGACGTTGCCGCGCGACTTGGACATCTTCACGCCGTCCTCGCCGAGGATCAGGCCGGGATTCTTCAGTTTCTGGAACGGCTCGTCGAATGACAGGTGACCGGCGTCAAAAAGCGCCTTGGTGAAGAAGCGGGCGTACATGAGATGCAGGACCGCGTGCTCGGCGCCGCCGACGTAGAGATCGACCGGCAGCCAGTATTCGACGGCGTGGCTGGAGAACGGCCGGCTGCCGTCGCGCGGCGACGCGAAACGCAGGAAGTACCAGCTGGAATCGACGAACGTATCCATGGTGTCGGACTCGCGGCGCGCCGGACGGCGGCAGCGCGGACACTTCACATCATGGAACTGCGCGGAACGCGCGAGCGGCGACTCGCCGGTCGGCCGGAAATCAACGTCGTCGGCCAAGAGCACCGGCAGATCTTCCTCGGGGACCGGCACTTCGCCGCAGTCCTCGCAATAGATGATCGGGATCGGCGCGCCCCAGTATCGCTGGCGGGAGATCAGCCAGTCGCGCAGATGATAATGGACCTGGCGGCGACCGATGTTCTTGGCTTCCAGGAGATCGGTGATCTTGACCTTGGCGTCGTCGGATGCGAGTCCGTTGAATTCCTCGGAGGCGACCATGATGCCTGGTTCGGTGTAGGCGGCGTCCGGCGGCGCGGTCTTGCCGGCGGGCGGCGCGATGACGAACCTGATCTCATAGCCGTACTTTTTGGCTAACGCGTAATCGCGGTCGTCGTGAGCCGGCACGCCCATGACCGCGCCTGTGCCGTAAGCGGCCACGACGTAATCGGCGACCAAGACCGGCACGTCGGCTCCGGTCAGCGGATGGCGCACGCAGACGCCCAAAGACACGCCGGTCTTGTCCTGATTCAGGCCCACGCGCTCCAGCTCGGATTTCTTGCCGGCCGCTTCGATGTAATTCAACACTTCGCGGCGCTGCTCGGGCGTCACGATCTCCGGCACCAGCGGATGCTCCGGGGCCAGGACGATATAAGTGACGCCGTACAGAGTGTCCGGCCGCGTGGTGAACACGGAAACCGAGAACTCCTTGCCCTGCGGCGCGCCCGCCTCGCCGGCCTCGGACGGGATCAGGCCGTGAAAATCGATCTGCGTACCCTCGCTGCGGCCGATCCAGTTCGCCTGCATCGCCTTGATCTTCTCCGGCCAGTCGAGTTTGTCGAGATCGGCCAGCAGGCGGTCGGCGTATTCGGTCACTTTGAAGAACCACTGTTCGAGTTCCTTCTGGCGCACCGGATTCTTGCAGCGTTCGCAGATACCGTCCTCGACCTGCTCGTTGGCGAGCACAGTGTGGCAGGAATCGCACCAGTTGACCGGCGCGGTCTTCTTGTACGCCAGGCCTTTCTTATATAAGAAAAGGAACATCCACTGCGTCCAGCGGTAATAGGCGGGATCGCAGGTGACGATCTCGCGGTCCCAGTCGTAAGAGAAGCCGAGCGAGCGGAGCTGGCGGCGGAAATTCACGATGCTCTGTTCGGTGCGTTCGCGCGGATGGACGCCTTTCTTGATGGCGTAGTTCTCGGCCGGCAGTCCGAAAGCGTCGAAGCCCATGGGATGCAGGACGTTCCAGCCTTCCATGCGCCGCTTGCGGGCGATGATGTCCGTGGCGGTATAGCCCTCGGGATGACCGACATGCAGGCCTTCGCCGGACGGATACGGAAACATGTCCAGGACGTAATATTTTTTCGTCCCCGGCTGTTCCTCGGTGCGATACAGGCCGGACTCTTCCCAGAGATCCTGCCATTTCTTCTCGATCTTCTTGTGGTCGTAATTAGCCATAAACTTGGGCGTGAAAAGCCGCCTCATCGTAAAACAAGCGCCATCTCTTGGCTAGTGGCCGGCGGCTAGTCGCTGCCGGGGTATTTCCAGAGATCGCCGCCGTGAAAAAGATGATGCAGCAAGCCGATGAATTCCGCGGCCGCGCCGAGGATCAGGCTCAGGGCGAAAAAATACAGCTGGGTCAGGGCGCTCACGAAGAAAGCCTGTTCAAAAGGTTCGCCGAGAAAAAGTTCCAGAGCCGAAAGCGAACCGATCGCCGCGCCGAAGACCAGAAACCAGAACCAGATCCGCCAGCGGGCCGCGAGGATGATGACGGCAACAATGCCGACCGCGGCCGGCAGCGCGGCGAGCAGGGCGAGATCAACGGACCCGGTAACGCCGCGTGTCAGATAACCGAAAGCCAGGACCGACGCTTCCAGGCCGGCGAGGACCAGACCTGCCAGAACAGGCTTCAGATAACGGCTATTTTTTACGGGCTTGGGAGCAGACATCGACCGGAATTATACCTCGCGCGAGAGCCGCGAGCAACGCGCTCGGCTGATTCCGCTGCAGTTCCGCCGCGACTTGGAGGGCGCAGGAGTGCGGGAGTGCTGAAGTGCAGGAGTGCTGGAGAGACAACCAAAAAACCGCCCTTTGGCGAAGGCGGCTTCTTTATCAGTATCAGCCGGACTCACTGGTTGGTCTGTTCCAGGAAATGCAGCGCGTCGAGCGCGGCCCGGCAGCCGGAGCCGGCCGCGGTCACGGCCTGACGATAGCGCGAGTCAGCCACGTCGCCGCAGACGAAGACACCTTGGACGCTGGTCGCGGTCGTGCCGTCGGACATCCTGATGTAACCGGCCGCGTCGAGTTCGAGCTGACCCCGGAACAGCTCCGAATTGGGATCATGGCCGATGATCGGGAAAAAACCGTCGATGACGAGTTCGCTCGCCTCCCCGGTCTTCACATTCTTCAACCGCACGCCGGTGACCTTGTCATTCTCGGCGCCCAGGATCTCCTCGACGACCGTGTTCCAGACGATGGCGATCTTCTGATTCGCGAGCACCCGCTCCTGCATCGCTTTCGAGGCGCGCAACACGTCGCGCCGCACGATCAGCGTCACCCGGTCGGCGAAACGGGAAATGAAATCCGCTTCTTCCATGGCCGAATCTCCCCCGCCGACCACGGCCACTTGTTTGCCGCGATAGAAAAAAGCGTCGCAGGTCGCGCAGGTCGAAACGCCGCGCCCGTAGAGCCGCTCCTCGGACGGCAAACCCAGCCGGCGCGCCGTGCCGCCGGTCGCGATGATCAGGGAGCGGGCTTCCTCGACCGCGCCGTCAGCCGTCACGCGAAAAGGCCGCGCGGCCAGATCGACCGCCGTCACTTTGGACGAGACGATCTTCGCGCCGAAACGCTCGGCCTGGCGGCGCATCGCTTCCATGAGTTCCGGCCCGTCGATCCCCTCGGGAAAACCCGGAAAATTCTCGACCTTGGTCGTGAGCGTCAACTGGCCGCCGGCGAGTTCGCCGGCAAAGACCAGCGGATACAGACCGGCGCGCGCGGCGTAGATGGCCGCCGTGTACCCGGCCGGTCCGGAACCGATGATGATGACCTCGCGCATATATGAATGAAGAGCCGCGGTTCAGGCAGCCAGCAGGCCGCGCATTTTCTCGGCGATCCCGGCCTTCGGCTGGAAGCCGATGATCTGATCGACCGGCACGCCGTTCTTGAAGATGAGCAGCGTCGGAATGCTCATGATGCCGTATTCGTTCGGCGTCATCGGACTCTCGTCAACATTCAATTTGCCGATCTTCACGTTCTGGCCCTTGAAATCCTGGGCCAATTCCTCAATGACCGGACCCATCATCTTGCACGGGCCGCACCACGGCGCCCAAAAATCAACCAGCACCGGCACCTTGGATTTCAGAACCTCCTCGGAAAAATTCGCATCGGTCAACGCGTGGACCATAACGACGATCGCGATTAGTTCGCGGCAACCGGGTCTATGCTTGTCTCCCCGCTCGCGGCTCCGGACCCAGGGTCCGTGGCGCGGCGCGGATCAGACCCCGCGGCCGTGATATTTTTATTCGCAGCTCGGGCTGCGCCCTCATCTTAACACCAAAACTCCCCGCCAGCGAGCGGGGAGTTATTAACAACTTCCTAGCCTCACTGAGGAAGAACCAGCTTGCGTTCTTTCTTCTCTTCCGTGAAGACGTCGACGACATCGCCGACGAGAACGGCGGACCGGAACGTGACCTTCACGCCGCATTCCTGGCCCAAATGAACCTCTTTGGTCTCCTGTTTGCCGGACTGGAGCTGGGCGATCACGCCCTCGCTCATCGGCTGCTCGCCGCGATACAGGACGGCGTTCGCTCCGGTCTGCAGCTTGCCTTCCTTGACGCGGCCGCCGATGACCTGGCCGGACTTGTCGCTCCGGAAAATCGCCAGCACCTCGAGTTTGCCCAGATGGGTCGTGATGATCTCGGCCGGCAACAGATCCTGCAAGCGCTTCTTCAGCTCGTCGAACAGGTCGTAAATGACCTTGTAGATCTTGATCTCCACTTTCTTGTCGCGCGCCAGGATCTCCGCCTCGCGCGTCGCGAGCACATTGAAGCCCATGACCACGCCCTTGGCGGCCTCGGCCGCGAGTACGTCGGTGTCGGTGATATTGCCGAGTCCGCGACTCACGACGGCGACGCCGACCTCGGTATTCTGCAATTTCTCGAGCGTACCGCTGATGGCCTCGAGCGAACCGAGCACGTCGGCCTTGAGCACGACGTTCTGGAATTTCTTGTCGCCATGGCTCTCCTCCTCGGTCTTCGGTTTGATCGCGATCGACTGCTTCTCGACGGTGTAGCCTTTCTTGACCCGTTTCAGATCCGCGTCCGCGGCCGGAACCTCAATGATGTCGCCGACCTGCGGCGAGGCCTTGAAGCCCAGGATCTTGGCCGGCGTGCCCGGCGGAACCTCTTCGAGCGCGGCGTTGTTCCAGTCCCGCATCGCCCGGACGCGGCCGTAGATGCCGCCGCCGACGGACAGGATGTCATTGCGGCGCAGCGTGCCGGCCTGGACCATGATGGTCGCGACCGGACCTTCGCCCTTGTCGATATGGGATTCGATGACCGTGCCGACGGCGCGCCGGTCGGGATTGGCGCGGATGCGGTCCTTTTCCATCTCAGCGACGAGCAGGACAACATCGAGGAGTTCGTCCATGCCCTTGCCGCCCTTGGCGGACACCGGCACGATGACGGTCTTGCCGCCCCACTCCTCCGGGATCAGCCCGTGCTCCGAAAGCTGCGTCTTTACACGCTGCGGGTCGGCTTCCGGCTTGTCCATCTTGTTCAGAGCGACGATGATCGGCAATTTCGCGGCCTCGATGATCTTGATGACCTCGACAGTCTGCGGCTGGACGCCGTCGTCGGCGGCCACGACCAGGATGGCGATGTCCGCGACGCGTGCGCCGCGGGAACGCATGACCGTGAAAGCCTCGTGGCCGGGAGTATCGATGAAAGTGATGCGGCGGTCTTTCTTCTCGACCTGGTAGGCGCCGATGTGTTGGGTGATGCCGCCAGCCTCGGTCTTCAAGACGTTGGTCTTGCGGATGGCGTCGAGCAGCATGGTCTTGCCGTGATCGACGTGGCCCATGACGACGACGACCGGCGGGCGGGCCACCAGATCTTTTTCCGCCTCTTCGCCCAGCGCTTTCTTGAGTTCGTCGGCGGACATACTGGCCGAACGGTCGGCGGCCTGGCTCTCCTCTTCGGCCGTGACGTTGAAGCCGAGATCTTCGGACACGATGCTGGCGGTGGTGTAATCGATGCGCTCGTTGACCGAGGCCAGGATGCCGTTCTTCATGAGTTCGCCGATGACCAGGTTCAAGGGCAGGCTCAGCTTGGCGGCGAAATCGCGGACCGTGATGACCTTGGGCAGCGCGACCTCTTTGACGCGGGCCGTGGCCTCCTCGACGATCTTCTTTTCCTGCTGGTACTTGTCCTTAAGACGCGCCAGCTTGGACATCTCGTTCCATTTGACGATGATCTTGTCCACGAGGCGGTCGTCAATCTTGATGGCGCGGCGGCCCACGTCAAAACCGAGCATCGGCAATTTCTCGCGCAATTCGTCGGGATGGCAGCGCAAGCGGCGGGCCAGTTCGGAAATATTCATATAAGTATCAATATATTAGCGACAACAGGCCTCAAAGTCAACCCCGAACCGGTCGCTATATAAAGAAAAGCCCCGCGAGAACGCGAGGCTTCAAGACTGGGAGAACGGAGCGGCTAGCGGCCGCGCAAGAATCGCCAGAGGCGCTGGTACCACTTCGGGGCAACGTCGTCGCCGATGTTGCCGACGACGATCTGGCCGGTGGCGAAGCATTCTTCGACAGCGGAGCGGCCGTTGCTGAAAGCCGGACAGAAGTCCTTGCCGGTCCAATGGCCGGCGAAGAAGCCGCCGCTCGGACAACAGTCCCAACGCAGACAGCCGATGACACCGCTCGGGACTTCCGTGACGCGCTCGGGTTTGAAGTCAGCGCTGGGGCCGTACAATGCGACCGGGTCGCCCGGGAAGATGATCAGGCCGCAACGCGCGCAACGACAGGTGCCGGTCTGGAACCATTTGACGCAGCACTGGCCGCACTTCTCCGGACTCGTGCCATTGTTGTGCAGCACTTGGCCGTAGAGATCCATGTCATAGAACCTGGGGCCGCGGTGCCCGCAGACGAAATCCTTGAGATCATCGGAGGCCGCGATCGAACGGATCTCGTCGTGCCTGGCCTCGAGGACCTCTTTCGGTTCCTCTCGCGAGCTGGCCACGATCGTCATCCCATCCGGAGAACTGAGGTTGTCCCTGGTTTTCACTTTTCACCTCCTGACAAAGAACTGTCTGCCGGCACCTTAACAACCGCCAGTTCGACCGTCAATGCTGGCGATATCAGTGGTAATTGAGCCGCGCGGCCGCTATACTGGCGGGGTATGGACGGCTTCATCCTGATCGACAAACCCGCCGGGATCACCTCGCACGACGTCATTGACCGGCTGCGGCGCATCACCGGCATCCGCAAGATCGGCCACGCCGGCACGCTCGACCCGTTCGCGACGGGCTTGTTGGTCGTCGGCGTCGGGCGCGAAGCCACGAAGCGGCTCGGCGAATTCCTGGGGGCGGACAAGGAATACGTCGGCACGCTGGTGCTCGGCGCGCGAAGCGACACTCAGGACGGGACCGGCGCGATCATGCCGGAACCGGACGCTATCATCCCCTCCCAAGCCGCGGTCGAGATGGCGCTGAAAAAATTCACCGGCCCCCTCCAGCAGACGCCGCCGATGTATTCGGCCAAGAAGATCCAGGGCAAGAAATTGTACGAGCTGGCGCGCGAGGGTAAGGAGGTCGCGCGCGAACCGGTCGCGATCACCGTTCGTGCTTTCGAGCTGACCGGCTTCGAGCCGCCGCGGGCGACTTTCCGCGTGAACTGCTCTTCCGGAACCTACGTCCGCACGCTCGCTCATGACCTGGGCAATGAACTCGGCGCCGGCGCGTATCTCGAAACGCTCCGCCGCACCAAGATCGGCGGCTTGCGCATCGAAGACGCCGCGAAACTCAGCGAACTGACGCCGGAGAATTGGCGCGCGAGACTGGTCAATATTTGAATCTCACGGAATAAAAAGGTGCCTGGTACCTTTTGTGGATAAATAAAAAACGCGGCTCAATGAGCTGCGTTTTGAGAACCGCCGCGAGACGCGAATGGCCGACTTACGACCGAACCTGTTTCACTTTCAGACAGGTTATATTACCCCGACCGTTGCGCCAAATGGTCAGATGCAGGCCAGGCTCGATCCTGAGAGGATAGTCCAGCACGGCAACATAGCCGTCTTCAAAAGTGATGGAGTAGGTTTTCTCCGCGGACGAACTCCAATCGGCAACACGGCCTCTATGTTCGACCAACTGCTGGTCCAGCACGTCGCGACAGAGACAGCCGACGAGGGTTGATGCCACAATCAGGCCCAGACAAACCAGCGGCAATCCCAACCAGTCGAAGCTGGCCGAGTCAGGTCCGAACAGCCACAGCAGCACGCAAAGTCCGAATAGAATGACCGAGGTGTGAAAAACGAGAGTGGCAATGCGTTCAAACGCAAGGGCCAGATTCTTATTCACGACGATCTCCTTTCAGATCCAGCCAGGAGCAGCTGGCGATTATCAAAGAACAGGGCTATCTTGCGCGACCGTGCTCGCTCTGTCAATTCTGTCTGATAGTGGTGAAAAAAACGCGGCTCAATGAGCCGCGTCTAGCGATCGTCAGACCTTCTCTTCAGGCGGGCCGACAGACGCGATCTGCCGCTCGGCGGATGGCTGGCGATCCTGTTCTTGGTGACAGAAATTCATGAGAACTCTTGTCGCGACAAACAAGATCAGACAAGCCAACCATCCCAGCAAGTCAGCCTTAACGGGAAAGATCAAACCCAGCGCCGCGAGGCCGGCCAGACAGGAAACGACGGCGACAGCGACGCGAACGACGAATTTCCGGACGCGGGCCGGAACCGGATTCTGATTCATGGGATCCCCCTCTGAGGCGTGAACCTTCGACGGACCACGCCGTAACTGTGAAAGAGCAAAGCTAAATTACAAGCCCGCGGCTGGCCTGTCAATTGGGGACTGTCCCGGGGTGGAAATGACGGCGCTAAAATAAGCCATTTTTTGTTGATGTGCGTCCCCTAGTGTAAAAATTGCCTGGCCGTTGCGCCGCTGCCAGTTGACGCCGATGATCTGAGAAAAAATAAAATCGGTTCTCCCCGACTCCTCCACTCCCACACTCTCCCATTCAAGGGGTGGTCCCCATTTTTCAGATAACAAAAAGGAGCCTGCACAGAAGTGTGCGAGACTCCATCGGACGGAGAGAAAGAACCGAGGGCTGATGATCAAAGGGCAAAGATTCGCCCAAGGCACGTCGGTCGCGACTGACGCGCCAAGGCTCCAAAGCCCCAAGC
>JBAYFM010000022.1 GCA_041667185.1 Patescibacteria group bacterium
GATTCGCCCAAGGCACGTCGGTCGCGACTGACGCGCCAAGGCTCCAAAGCCCCAAGCGCTAACTCGCGAAAACCGCGGCCGGGTCCTGGCCATCGAAGTCATGGCCGACACAGTAGGAGAACCAGCCCCACCTGTCATCGTCCCAGTACAAGCAACGGACAAACAGGAGGCCGAAATAATTGCGATAGATCGTGCCCCAGAAGAAAACGTTGCGGGTGCAGTCGTGCTCGTTGGTCTTCCACGACTCGGGAATGAGGTCGGGATGAGCAAGCAGGTAATCGAGCACTTGCGCTCCGTAGACCGTGGCGCCCGCGAGCTTTTTCTTGAGGCTGCTCCCGCGGATCGTGCCCTTCTTCTGAGCGGCGTCGAGGTGAAACGCGATCTTGGCCGGATCGAATTCGATCTGACCGCGAACGCGATTCGCGAGCTGATCCTCGGGCTTGATGGACCAACCGTCTGGAATGAACGGCCGGCTGTCGCAGTCGATCATGACCACACTCCTTTGGCGAAGCCGTTGGTTTGCTGTAGTCGCGGAGAATCCGCGCTTAGTAGTTGCCTTCGGTTGAAAGCGGCGTTTTTAGGCCCAACCTGAGCTCAAAAACGCTGCTTTCAACCTGGCGAGAGTGAGCTGATTTAAAAAGGAACGAATCAATAGCGCATCGTAAAAAAAGCCGACTAAAATGTCAAACCGACGAGCATTAACGCTATAGGGAGAGACGAAGTGCAGGAGTGCTGAAGTGCTGGAGTTTGTATCTGGTCTCTCCGACTCCTCCACTCACTCACTCTCCCATTCAGTGGTCAGCGCTTATTTTTATCTCGCGCACCCAGTAACAAAAACAACAGACCGCCGATGATCATGATATCCGCCAGATTGATCGCGGAAAGGCGGAAGAAGATGAGATAATCAACGGTTGCGCCGACAACCAGCCGGTCCCAGAGATTCGAGACAGCGCCGAGTAAGATGATGATCAGCAGCGGCAACAATCGCCGGTAACGAAGGTCTCTCCAGATCAGGAATGACATTCCGACGAGTACTGTAAAAGCCAGGGCAGCCAGCGGCCAAAAGATCGCCGCCGGCAGCGGCAGACTGAAAGCGATCCCGCGATTCAGGAAGAGTTCGAACGATACCAGCCGGCCGCCGTAAGGATGCCCGGTCAGCTCGATCACGAGCCGCTTCAGAGCGCGATCCGCCAAAAACAAACCGACCGCGGCCGCATAGATGAGCCGTGGTCGGGCGAGTATTTTGTCGATCGTGGAAGTCGCGGTTTCGGACATGCCGGTCAAAACGGCGGTTACATCTCCTGAGTGAACGATTTTTTGCATTCGACACAGGAGCTCGAAGCCGGTCTGGCGAGCAAGCGCTTCTCGTCGATCTCCTTGCTGCAATACTTGCAAATGCCGTAGTTGCCCTTTTTGATGCTTTCCAGAGCCTTGACGATGTCTCGGAGCGTGGATTCCAGGGTCCGTTCGAGCGTCAGGTTGGTGCTGTAGGTATCGACCTCCTCGGCGTTCTCATCCTCCTTATCGCCCAGGTTCGGGAATTTCGCCTCGTAATCACTGGCGTTTTTGGGATTCTGTTTAGCGAGTTCCTCAAGCTCCTTGGTCAGGCGGACCTTTTCCTCGTTCAGCTGAGCCTCGATCTTGGCGAGCAATTCCTTCTGCATAAATGATGTGATTCTTGGTTGCGGGCGTCCTTTTGAAGGATGCCTGGTCATTGACCTTAAGGCATGATACCCGCTGGATTGAAAAATGGCAACAGTTAAGGATTCGAAATTTAAGCAATAAAAATCGGCGCAAGAAGTTTTTGCCCAATATGATGAATCATACATGGCTCACTTGCGCCGAAAGGGTCTGGGGTGTGCTCGTTACGGGCGCAATATCTTGCCTCGAACTCTCAAGAGAAGATAGCGCGCCCGAACAAACAATCACTGATCCAGGCCAAAGGACCGATACTTCTCTACCTTTCCGTGGTATTAACCTCCTTAATGTTAATTGCGGAGGATACCGCCGCCTGTTTTTGAAGTTTTATTTTTGTTCTCCAATTTTGGCGCGGAATAGTACAGAAGGGAGAAATGACCCCAAAGCGTCTTTCGGTTCATTTCTCCGCTGTTTGGAAGGAACTCAATTACCTTATGACCTAAGTTTACCAGTGTTTTCGGATTATGTCAACGGTGAAGAATGTGGCTGGGTTAAGATAAAAAATGACCACCGGAACAGCGGCGGTCATTGATTGTGAATAACTTCGTTGTTCAATTATTAAGCTACTTATCCACATTTCCACCTATATATCCACAGGTTATCAGTAAGCCTGACTCAATTTGGGCGACAACAACGCTTTTTGCCTTATTTAAGCTTAATTCGCTGCCCCCCAATATCACCTTGAGGGCTTTTTCAGCCAGTTCTGGCTTGACCACCGCCGTGCGCACCCCTTTGAGGGAGCAGGAGTCGTTGGCATGTCGTGTTACAGACCGATCCAGGGCGAATAAGCCGAGGTCATTGGTCAAGACGACTCCGCCGCTTTTGGGGTCAATTTCGTTCAGATAAAGCCCGATTTCGTTGCCGTCGACGCTCAGCGATCTAGTCGTGGTGCCGTCGCTCAGATTCTCCCAACTCACCGTCTGGTCGCTATAGACCAACTCGGTCAGCGTATCCTCGTCCGGCAGCTCGACGAGCCGCCTCTCCGGGACGGCGGCGTTGGCGTAGGCCTTGATCCGAGCGGCGACCAGGTCAAGGTCGCAAGTCGAACACGCGGCGTAGAAGCTGGGTCGGTCGGCAGCCGAGGCGTAGATCCCCAATGCGTCAAATTCCGTCATGATCGCACCAAGGGCAGCCTTGGAGGGGGTGGCAAAAGTCGGATCGGCCAGCGGCGACAGTGACATCAAAGCGTCGATCTTCTGGAAAAAGAGCGACTGCAGATCAAGATCGCGATTTTTCCCGTAGACAGCGATGACGGCGCCGGTCGGGAGCTCCGGACCTAGTTTGGCGACTCTGGCGGCATCAGCCGAAGAACCCAGCCAGACGGCGTTGTTTGAGGTCGCCGTTAGCGGCACGACGGTCAAGCGGACGCGGTCGTCAGCCGACGCGACGGCCAGGGAAAAGGCTGGCAGACCCTGGAAGAGGTGTTGATCCGCGGCCTCGGGGTCGCGCGGCAGCCGGGCGGGGTTGGCGTAGGCTTGGAAGTCAGCCAGGCTGCGGGCGGCAGACAAGGCTCGGACGGCGTTCTGGTCAGCCGCGAGGGTGGTGCCGTTGCCCCAGGCCACGAAGACCTCGGCGATGATCCGGTCGTCGCCGACCAGAAAGGTCCGTTCATCAATGGCGGTGGCCGCAACCAGTCTCAGGAGTTCGCGCTCGGTCGGCGTCGGCGTCCGCCATCTGTTCCAGCGGAAGAGGCCGCCCCAGGACAAAGAACCGTCGCTGTTCGCGACGGCGAACCGGGCGACTTCGTCAGCTTTGAGGTTCTCGGGCAGCGCCAGCGCCTGGCTGATCCAGGGCGCGGCTCGCGTTCCGTCGTTCGCATGCAGGTAGATCGCGGTCTGGAGCGGCGCGAAGCGGACGAGCATGTCGCTGCGTCCGAGGAAAGTGTTCGTGAAGAGCGCAACGCTCAGCGCGAACGAGGTCGTTAAGCACAAGAGGGCGACGAACTTCAGTTCGCCGCCCCGGTTGCGCCCGATCTCGTTCAGTTTGAGTCCGGGGAATTTCATCGCTGATCGCTGGTTAGTCGCGGCGGAAGCCTCCGGGCGGGCCGCTGCGGCGCGGGCCGCCGAAGCCGTTGCTCTGCGGCCGCTGAGCCGTGTAGCCCGGCGGCGGTTCCTGTTTCTCGCCCAGGTCGATCTTGGCCTGCTTCAGGGACAGGTTGACACGTCCCAGCTCGTCGATCTTGATGACCTTGACCGGGATGATGTCGCCGACCTTCACGACGTCGCCGACCTTGTTCACGAAATACGGAGCGAGTTCAGTGACGTGGACGAGGCCTTCCTGGCCGGGCAGCACTTCGACGAAGGCGCCGAAATCCATGAGCCGGGTGACCTTGCCTTCTTTGAACAATTCACCGACCTCGATCTCGCGGGTCAGATTCCTGATCCACTGCGCCGCCTTGTCGAGCATGGCTTTGTTCGCGGAGCAGATGGTCACGGTGCCGTCCTGTTCGACATCAATGTTGGCGCCGGTCTCGTCGATGATGGCGTTGATCATCTTGCCGCCGGGGCCGATGACGTCGCGGATGCGTTCCGGATCGATCTTGATGGTGACGATGCGAGGAGCGTACGGCGACATGTCAGCGCGCGGCGCGGCGATCGCTTTCTCCATCACGTCGAGGATCTGATAGCGGGCTTCTTTGGCCTGGTTGAGCGTCTTTTCGACGATCTCCGGGGTCAGGCCCAGGGTCTTGGTGTCGAGCTGGATGGTAGTGATGCCCTGGCGCGTGCCGCCGACCTTGAAGTCCATGCCGCCGTGGCCGTCCTCGAGATCCTGCAGGTCGGTGAGGATCTTGTAGTTGCCGGTCTTCTCATCGGAAGCGAGGCCCATGGCAATGCCGGCCACCGGGCGCTTGATCGGGACGCCGGCGTCCATGAGCGCGAGGGTCGAGCCGCAGATCGAAGCCTGCGAACTCGAACCGTTGGAGCCGAGCACTTCGGAGACGACGCGGATGGTGTAGGGGAACGTCTCTTTCTCGGGGAGGACCGGGACGAGCGCGCGCTCAGCGAGGCCGCCGTGGCCGATCTCGCGCCGGCCGGGGTTCGAGACTTTGCCGGTCTCATGCGTGGCGTACGGCGGAAAATTGTAGTGGTGCATGTAGCGCTTCTTGCCGGTCTGATCCATGCCGTCGAGCGACTGGGCGTCGCCCGGGCCGCCGAGAGTGACGATGGAGAGGACCTGGGTCTCGCCGCGCATGAAGAGACCAGTGCCGTGGACGCGGGGCAGGAGGCCGACCTCGGAAGAGAGTCCGCGGATGTCGGTCATCTTGCGGCCGTCGCAGCGGAGGTCGCGCTCCAGGATCGCTTTGGTGACGGCGGCGTCAACGATGCCGTCGAAAGCGTCGAGGACTTTCTTGCGCTTCTCCTTGCCGACCTGTTCGGCTTTGAGATGCGCGTCGAGTTCATGGCTGAGTTTTTCAAGAGCCGCATAACGTTCGGCCTTGGTGACCTTGGAACCGGAGAAAAGTTCGGTCTCGAAGCGGGGCTCGATGAAAGCCTTGGCTTTGGCGAGCAAGTCCTCTTCTTCCTGGCGCTCCTCGGGCGTCTGGTCGGGATCGCGGCCTTTGAGTTCCTCCGGGTTCATCTTCGACTGGCCGACGGCGGCGACCACCTGCTTGATGAGCTCGATCGGCTCGGCAAGATGCTTCTGGCCGAACATGATCGCCTCGTACATGTCCTTCTCCAGCACCTCGTTGCTGTTGGCTTCGATCATGATCGCCTTGGCGGGAGTGCCCGCGACGATGACATCGAGGTCGCTCTTGGTGCGGGCTTCGAAGGTCGGGTTGATGATCATCTCGCCGCCGACGCGGCCGACGCGAATGCCGCCGATCGGACCCTGCCACGGGATGTTCGAGATAGCGAGGGCGCAGGAGCCGGCCACCATGCCGACGATGTCGGAGTCGTTCTCCATGTCGATGCTCAGGATCTCAAGCACGACCTGGGTCTCATGGCGCATGCCATCCGGAAAAAGCGGGCGGAGCGCGCGGTCGATCATGCGGCCGGTCATGACCGCTTCATCGGTCGGTTTGCCTTCGCGCTTCATGAACCGCGAATTCTTGATCTTGCCGGCGGCGTACATCTTCTCGTCGTAATCGACCATCAGCGGGAAGAAGTCGATATTCTCGCGCGGGGATGAACTCATGACGGCGGTCGCGAGGACGACGGTGTCGCCATAGCGGACCGTGCAGGACGCGTTGGCCTGCAGAGCGAGCTTGCCCGTCTCGACGGTGAGGGTCTTGCCTCCCCATTCGGTCTGGAAGGATTTGACTTCCGACATAGTGTTTTGGCCGCCTCGGGTTCGTCCGAGAGCTTTAGACCACTGGCTTCCGCAGCGCGGAAGGCTCATCGGTCTACTTGTTCTCAGGCGAACGGGATCGCGGCCGATTAAGGATTTTTAAGCTTTAATTAGCTATTATTTCATGAACTTGAACTTCGGCGGCGTCCTTTTCTGCGGCTGGCGGTTGCCGCTCCGGGGCTGCTGGCGCTGCGACGGCGACATTCTTGGTGGTTGCGGAGCGCGGGGCGTCTGCGGCGGGCGCGGCGGCTGCGACGCGGCGGCCGGGGTCTGGCCATGGGGCCGCATCTTGATCAGATATTTATCCTTGTCTTCGGACAGATCGATGAAATCATCGACGGTCGCGCGCAGTTTCGCGGAAGTGGTGCCGCCGAAAGCGATGGCTTCGACCTGGCGGCCATGGTGTTTCAGGTAGTCGACCAGTTCGACGAAGTCGCCGTCGCCCGAGACCAGGACGACCACGTCCAGGATCTCGCCGATGCGGATGGCGTCGACCGCCATGCCGACGTCCCAGTCGGCTTTCTTGGCGCCGGACTCGAAGACCTGTAGTTCGCGTTCCTTGGTCTCGAGGCCGCGTTGGTTGAGCGCTTCGAAGAATGGCTGCTCTTCACCCGTGGCTTTGACCACGTAGGCGATGGCGCGGATCAGTTTGCGGCCAGCGACGGCGGTCTCGAGGATGTTGCCGAAATCAACCTTGCTGTTGAACAGGTTCTTGGCGGAGTAGTACATGTTCTGCACGTCGATGAACACGCCCACGCGCTGGTCTTTGTGTTTGATCATAGTCGTTCTTTAGTTGGCGGCCGGAAGTCTTTACCGAAATAACACAGGAACGCTGGACCCTAAGGTCCAGCGTCCTCCTTCGGCAGGTTAGAGCTTGAGCTTCTCGACCAGTTCGGCGTACGCGGTGGCGTCCTCGCGCTGCAGGTATTTCTGCAGGCGGCGGCGCTCGCCGACCTTGCGCAAGAGACCCTTGCGGGAAGAAAAGTCTTTCTTGTGGCCCAGGAGATGCTGGGTAAGGTCCTTGATCTCGGCTGTCAGGATGGCGATCTGGACCTGCGGGGAGCCAGTATCCGACTCGTGGGTCTTATACTTTTCGATTATCTTCTCCTTCTGCTTTTTGTCCAGCATAAGGCGTTTCTGCGGGCTCAACGGCCCGGATTAGCGTGTCGTCCAGCGGTTTAAGGTTGCCGAACGACCGTACGAATTACGCGCTGATGTTAGCAATACTTTATTATATTGGCAAGACTAAGACCGGCCGGCGGCTCAAATAAGGCGGCCTCGGCGGGTCGGCGTCCGTTTGGCCGCCAGTCAGCCCCAATCATTGACAAAAAACCTTTTTTGAATCTATTCTGAATCTACGAACGGTCATGATCTGTTCTTTTCAGCCGTTTCGGGAAGGAGACAGTGATGCGCGAAGTCTATATCTCCGTTGACGTGGAAACGACCGGACCCATCCCTGGGACTTTCAGCATGTACCAGCTTGGAGCCTGCGTTGTCGGTGATAAGCGGCAGAATTTCTTCGCCAGACTCAAGCTGCTCAATGAAAATTGCGAGGACGAGTCGCTGGTCGCTTGCCGTGTAACCTTGCCGGAGCTGCTGGCCAAGGGCGAAGATCCGGCCGTGGTCATGCGTCGGTTCGCCACCTGGGTGCTGCAGGTGTCTGCCGGCGCCCGTCCGGTCTTCGTCGCTTTCAATGCCACTTTCGACTGGATGTTCGTACACTGGTATTTCTGCCAGTTCTTGGGACATTCGCCCTTCGGCCACAACGGCCTGGACGTCAAGGCCTACTACATGGGTCTGACCGGCTGCGAGTGGGGCGACACCTCCAAAGGCGATATCGTCCGGCGTTTTCCGCCGCGATACGCGCATACCCACAACGCGCTGGACGACGCGATCGAACAAGCGCAGATCTTCGAGCAGATGCTCGCCGTCAGCCGTTAGCCTCAGCCCCGATATTTCGGGGTTTTTTGTTGGCCATTGTCACCTCGTTCGCGAACGACGCGGCTTCGCAAGAAGCATTTTGTGTCGTATAATGAATAAGTATGGCTGATTCGAAAGCTTTGGTCGCGGATTTCCTAACCTATCTCGAGATCGAACGCAACCGTTCCGAGCGGACGGTGCGGAATTATGATTTTTATCTGCGCCGCTTTTTTACCTGGGCCAAGTCGCCGGCGCCGTCAGGGATCACGCAGGATCTGGTGCGGAGTTATCGCGTCTGGCTGAACCGCTACAAGGACGAGACCGGTCAGCCGCTCAAGAAGAGCACACAGAATTATCATCTGATCGCCCTGCGGTCGTTCCTGAAATATCTCGCCAAGCGCGACGTCAAAACTCTGGCGTCGGAGAAGATCGAGTTGGCCAAGATGCCGGAGCGCTCGGTCGAGTTCCTGGACGAGAGCGAGCTGCAGCGGCTGCTCGAAGCGCCTTTGAAGGACAACGGCGGCGGCAATGCTGACGCGCCGCTCGTGCGCCAGCGCGACCGGGCGATCCTGGAGATGCTGTTCTCGACCGGTCTGCGCGTTTCGGAATTGTCTGGTCTGACGCGGGACGGCGTGAATCTGAAACAGGACGAGTTCACCGTGCGCGGCAAGGGCGACAAGCCGCGGATCGTCTTTCTGTCGAATCAGGCGCGCTACTGGCTGAAGTCCTATCTCGACAAGAGAGGAGACACGGATCCGCACCTGTTCGTGAGCCACGACCGAGCGGCCAAGGGTCGCGAGTATGCCGGTGGACTGACGCCGCGCAGCATCCAGCGCATCGTCGAACATTACGCCAAGGCTGCGGGCATCACGAAGAACATCACACCGCACACGATGCGCCACACGTTCGCCACGGACCTGCTGCGGAACGGCGCCGACATCCGCAGCGTGCAGACGATGCTCGGACACTCTTCCATCACCACCACGCAGATCTACACGCACATCACCGACGAACGGCTGCGGGAGGTGTATGAGAAGTTCCATGGGAAGAAGGAAAAATAACGGTGTTGACCGGCCCGACTGAACATTGGTATTGTCTGCGAGTTCTTTAACAGGTCAGGGTCACATATAATAATGCGCCCCGTAGCTCAATGGATAAGCCCGCCCGAATAATAATGAAAATGGATATCTGCGGGCTTGCGCTAATAGGTGGCGGCCTTAGCCGCGCATCTGTAATGGTCCGACTGTGCCGAACCGGCAGCGTAGAGCACTCATCACCAAAAGTTCCTTAAACAAAAAAGTCCGTCCTTCTGTCCCCGTAGCTCAATGGATAGAGCGCCAGCCTTCTAAGCTGGCAATGATGGTTCGATTCCATCCGGGGACACCACCCCCCCCCCCCCCCCCCAAAAAAAAAAAAAAAAACACAACTTTTTTCTCCCGCGAGGGGCTATGTCACAACAACCCCC
>JBAYFM010000023.1 GCA_041667185.1 Patescibacteria group bacterium
AGAAGCGCCAGGGACAAATTGCGGACGTAAACATCATTCGCTTTGTTGAGATCAGCCGCCTTAAGCAGGTCGTCATTGATCTGCTGCAGATCGCCGCCGGCCTGATCGGCGCGGATAGCGTTGGCGTAATGAATCTCCGCGGCATACCGCTGACCCTCGACCACGAGACCGGAGATCGACATCACCATGCCGACGATGAAAACAAATGAAAGCATCATGGCGGCGCGCGGCGAATTCTCAAAACGCACCGAGAAGAAATCCTTGCGATGCATCACGACGAGAAGCGCCATGGTCATCCAGGAGGCGAACTCCAGCGTAATGGTCGAACTGTAAAGGAATTTCGAAAGCACGAGCAGGAACCACGCGGCAAAAATGCCGATGAGCACGTGCCAGGTGTCCTCGTCAGCCTTGAAGAGCTTGCGACCAGCAGAAACGATCAGGAACAAGGCGACCATGAGCCAGGAGAGCGCGCCCAAAAGGCCGTTCGTAGCGATCATGGTCAGGAATTTGGCGGCGCCGCGATCGAAGCGCACGTTCCAGAACATCGACGAATTGACGTCGGCGGAATGGTACTTCGAATAATCAAAGATGAACGTGCCGGGGCCGGAACCGAAGAATGGCCGCTCGCGCAGAACTTTCATGGAAATATCGGCTGTCGCTTTCATGGAGGGCATCACTTCAGCCGGATACTTCAGATTCAATGGAAAACGGAAGAACAGGAGCAGCAAAGCGACCACGAGAGCGGAGATCGGCAGAAGCACGCCGGACAGATTCTTCACGGATTTGGCATGAACGAAAGCGAACGCGATCAGCAACGTCGAAGCCACGAGCAAGGATACAGTGACCGGCAGGTAATCAACTATAGCGATCATGGACAAACTGAGCACCGCCGTCACGACCAGGAAAATATCGTAAGCCAGGTTTATCTTCGTCCTGATCGTCGCCTGATTATGGCTGGAAAGCAGCATGCCGGCGCACAGGATCACCACGAACGACAGGTAGATGGCCAGTGAAGCGATCGTGCCGATCGTGTTGAACGAAGCGGCCTTGGCGAACTCAAAAGGCAGGATGAACAGTCCGAACCCCTGCAAAAGCGCGTAGAGCGCGGCCACGAAGCCGCTGACCACGAAAGCGGTGAACAGGCGGTTCAGATCTTTCATCGTCCGAATATTATTGATGACGACGAAATAAAGCAGGACCAGGGCGGCCACCGTGACAAAACCGGCTTTCTCCTGGCCAAAATCACCCACCAAACTCATGTACTGGCTCTTGGAAATGACGGCGCTGATGCCGTAGACGATGAGGTAAAGGATGATGATGAGATTGACTACCGAACGGCGGTATTCGAACTTGCGCTCCGCCAGCATCTTGCCGACCCAGGCCATGCCGGCGATGCCGGCACCGACCAAAAGCAGCAGCTGTTTGTTGAGCTCCAAAACTTCAATGGACCAGGGCAGGAAAAACAGCGGCATGAGCACCACGAGCGCGCGCAAAGTCCAACGAATGATGCCGTCGCAGATCTTAACGATCCTGGGCACCTTGACCTGCGCCTGAGCTGCCTCTATGAAGGGCATATTTTCACTCATACGTAACAAACGCGAAGCTTTAAGCTTCGGCGAAATAAGTATTTTTAGCACAAAAATTATACCATAATCAGATATTCGATGTTATCCACAATACCCGGGACGGCTACATATATTTAATATCGAAAAACTCCCCCAGCCATGACCGGATCTGAGCAGGTCGACCGGCCGCAGTTTGACAAAAAGCCAAAAATCGAGAAGATGTGCTTAGAAGTTCCTTACAAAATATACGACCAGCGAATCATCGCAGGAGGTCTCAAATGCCCGCGTCAAAACACGGCTTTTTCGCAGCAGTTGGATGCGCCTTATTTCTGGCCTTGCCGACAGCGGCCCAGGCCGAACTGCCTAAGTTACTGGATCTGGACCTATCCGTCGGTCTTGGCGGCCCCGCAGGGCTCATCGGAGCTTCCTATCCCAGCGACATCTCGACGGAACCGTTCACGCTCGTCCTGGCCGGAAGAGCCGGTCTTCCGGACTACACGCCGCTGAAATTGGAGTTGAACGCCGTGATTCCCAACGGCTTCGGCGCTAATCTCCGCCTCGACGCCGTCCGCGTCGGCCGGGTGATCGTGCATTTCCCCGACCTGGGAATTTTCTGGAATGTCTTCAGACCGATGACGGCGCCGCGCATCCAGCGCCCACTGGATCTCACTCTTGGCGGCGGCGTTGATATCCGCGTCTGGAAAGATCTGTCGGCCGGAGCGGAGTACCGCTGGTTCCTGCCGAACCCGATCACGGTCCTGCCCGACTACAACAGTTTTGCCTATCCGGCTTATAGCGAAGCCGCCAGGGGAGGCCAGCTATGGCTGAACGTCTCGCATTCCTGGTAGCCGCTTTGTTCGCGGCCGCTTGTGCACCCGATCTGCCAAGAGGCCTTCATATTGATGATCGGTTCGACTCCGCTGAGGAGGGACACATCCTGTTCATGATCGCCGAGATCAACCGGCTGGGCCAGGAGCTGGTCGGCTATGACCTGATCGTCTATCGAGGACACCACCATGACGCTGATCAATGGGGTCTCGACGACGCCGACGATGGCCGCAACGTCATCTACAAGCAGACCCGGCACGACAAGAACTACGACCGCCTGGACGCGACGATAAATAAACTGGGCGGCGATGGTTATGTCAGCGGCCTGGGACTCAACCACGACGTCATCATCTTCGTCTTCACCATGTTGTACGAATGGCCGAATGACCAACCGCCCGGCATGGAGTACTGCGTTTCGCCCTTTCTGCATGAATGGAACGAAAAAAACAACATCGGCGACGAGAACGATGTCGTGGTCGAAGATTGGGCTCTGACCTCGGATGACTGCGAGCGTGACGGCTATAAGATTTTGGGCGGCTTGCTCGAATCAATCGCGCTGCATGAACTGGGGCATTTCGTCGGTCTCGATCACATCAATGATCCCAATGCGGTCATGTACCCCGTAGCGAACGGTCGGATCGCCTTCACGGATAACGACAAACGAGCTTTCTGCTGCCAACACGAATGCATCACTGACGCCTTCGAATGCGACTGGAGTCTGGTTAAACAGACATTCCCCGCGCCCGAGACTGTCGAGTGATCTTGCCCACCCCGGATCTCCGGGGTGTTTTTTTAGCTGAAAATGGCCTAAAAACAAGGTGAGGCCGCATATTTAGCGCAAAAAAACCGCTTCCGCTCGCTCAGACTCGGAAAACTATTCTATTGAAAATATATTTGTGTTATCTTGAACCTGCCCATCGTCAAAGCCTGTTGCTTGTCCGGCAGGCTGGGGCAGGACCGGCCGGCAAAAACCGGCCGGTTTTAAATTGAAAAATGCGGCACTGGTCTCCGCCATGTCGCTCACGAGCGACGTGGCTCCGTCTCTCCCACACTCCCACACTCCAGCACTTCAGCACTCCCCCAACCCCTCACTCACGGCGTCGTAGCTGGCGCGGATTCCGGCGCTGATAACACTTCTTCGGTAACGGATACGAGCGGCATTTCCGGCGCCACTTCAGGAGCAAGCACCGGCTCTGCGAGCAAGGGTTCGGGACTCGATACTGGTTCAGCGAGCGGCGCAGGCTCCTCCGCCAATGGCGCGGACGCATCAGCCGGAACAGTCTCCTCAATCAACGGCGCAACCGCATCCGGTACCGATGCCGGCGGAGCGACCTCTTCGGCGACATTTTCAACGCCGATGATCCAGTAAGTGAAGGCGGCGTCAGCGGCGGCCGGGGTCGCCAATTTCAGCAGGAAGGAGCCATTCTTCTTGGCGGCGATCCACCAGGATGAACCCGGATCATTTTCGAAGGTCGCGATGACCAGCGAATTCTCCGTCATTTCCGTATTGAATATCTCTTGTTCCGCCGCTCCGGCCGCCACGACCGCCCGGCCGACCGTGCGGCGCTCTCCCCTGTTCTCGATCGTGATCTTCTCAATGACGATCTCGGTCGCGATCAGTTTGCCATCCGGACCGATGGACCATTTCTGTCCGAGCCCTTCGAGCGATCCGATGCGCTGGATCAAACCGCCGGCTAGATCAAGCGAGCCGCCGACGAGCGATAACTGGCCGTCCGCAGCGGGCGCACTCAACTTCTCCAGCTTCGTATCAAGTTCTTTGACCGCGTTGATGAGCACGAACGTGAGCGCGCTGGAATTGAATGAATATAATTCCGTTTCCTCCGCGTCCTCCGGATACAGCTTGGTCCGGTAGGTTCCTACGGTGTACGGGATGATATCTTTGACGTCCTGCGCGATGACTCCGATACCGGTCGCACCCTCGGGCATGCCGGCCAGACCGTTCAACTCGTAACTGACCGGGTTAATGGCCAATATTTTGGCTAAACCATCAGTAAAATCAACGACATTGCGCTTGGCCCGGGCATCAGAAACGACAGTCCAAGTATTGGATACTGGCTTGGCGGCTGAATCGGCGGACAGCTGTAATTGATAAGCCGTGCTGTTCTGACCGATGCTGATGCCGGTCTTGAAAGCCGCGCTGTTCGCTACGCTCAGATTGCCGGACACATTCAGCGACGTCCCCACGGTCACACCGCCGGTGAAAGCGGCATCCAGCGCTTTGAGATTATTGCGCACCGAGAGATTACCGGTCTCAAGACTGCCGGCTTCGAGCTGTTGGATGTAAGCGCCGCCCACATCGAAAATCTTAAGAGTATTGCCAGTGGTGCCAGAGATTACGTAGGCATAGCGGCCTTGGACGAAAACCGTATTGGTGCCATTACTGGTCGCGACTGAGCCGACCGAGGCTGGCGCGGCGGGATTGGAGATATCGAAGATCTGAAGAAGATCAGATCCTATGGAAGCCACGAACGCATACCGTCCGGACACATAGACAGAGTAAGCCATGACACCCGCGACTGAGCCGACCGAGGCTGGCGCGGCGGGATTGGAAATGTCGAAGATCTGAAGAAGAAAGGGCGCAGAAATGTTGGTCACATAAGCGTAGCGACCCTGGATATAAACGCCATAAGGATTATTGCCAGTTGCCACCGAACCGACCACGACCGGCGCCGTGGAGTTGGAAACATCGATCACCTGAAGAGTGTTGTCCGTCTTATTGGTCACATAAGCGTAGCGATCCTGAACATAGACGGCAACGGAACCGGCCCCGATCGCCACCGAACCGACCACGACCGGCGCGGCGGGGTCGGCAACATCAATGACTTTAAGCGTATTAGTGCTGTAATTCGGCACATAAGCGTAGCGGCCCTGGACGTAGACAGCACTGGGGAAAGACAAAGCACCAGTCGAAACCGAACCGACCGCAGCCGGGATTGCGGCCGAATTAGAGATATCGAAGATCTGAAGCGTGTGGGCGTTGCTGACCACGTAAGCATAGCGGCCTTGGACATAGACATCCTGGGGATTCGTATCGGTCGCGGCCGCGCTGGTGGCGACCGGCGCCGCGGGATTGGAGATATCGAAGATCTGAAGCGTACTGGCCGTGTAATTGACCACGTAAGCGTAGCGGCCCTGGACATAGAGGCCGCTGGGATTGGTATTAGTCGCGACCGATCCAGCCGCCGCAGTCGGAACCTTGCCCGGAACATGAAGCTGAGTAATAGGTGAAGTCGTGCCGAGACCGACATTGCTCGCGAAGTTGATCGGGTTACTGCCGCTGCTGATGTTGAATGTCGCAGCGGTCGTGGTAATGCCGTTCTCGTTATAGTAGGTCGTGCCGTTGCCGGATACGATGCCATCAATGAAGTAGCCGCGGCCGTAACGGTTCGTGAGGGTGGAAGCGGTATCCGTACCGCCGATCTCCGGAATGTGATACTCGGTGACCGCGGCGCCGTTGCCCCAGGTAAGCGCCGGCGAAATAGTCAGAATATCGCCGACCTTGTTAGTGATCTTGGCATAGGTCGAATTGACCAGGATGTAGTTGCCGATATCGAAGTTCGTCCCGCCGCTCGCAGCGAGGGTCAGTGTGGCTGAGGCTGTTCCGGCGCCGTTCGCGGTCGAGGAGCCGTTGAGAGCGATGAAGGTCGTGGTTACATCGCCGGAAGCATTAACCTTGAAGTAATCGGCGGCGCCGACGGACAACAGGTTTGACGGGGACGAAGTGCCGATGCCGAACTCACCGGTCCCGAGAATAGTTGCGCGGATGCTTGTGTTCGCGAATAAATCGAGTCTCTTCGTGGAATTCGAGTACTGAATGCCGCCGTAACCCGTACCAGCGACACCGAAACTGAGATAAGAACTGCCGGCCGCAGCTTGGTTGAAAAGAAGGCTTGTCGCGGCGTTCACGTTGTCGTAGATCCGAAAATCATGGTTGCCGGTTCCAAGCCAATCATTGCCCATGTACCAAAGAGACGAGCCTGCGTTATCCTGCCAGCGAATGCCCATGTAATCCGAGACGGCGTCCGTCGACTTTAAAGAAAGCGCATTGATCGAGGGTCCGCTGATTCTCGTCGTGCCGACGATATCGAGTTTCGTACCCGGAGTGGCTGTGCCAATACCGACGTTAGCACTGAGGATATTCACCTCGTCGGTCGCCTGGTCATCGAACTCGATGCGGCCGGCGCCCGAGCCGAGGCCGAGCCAGTCGCCGGTGGCGGTGGAGTCGGCGAAAGCGTCGCCCGAGGTCATGGAGCCGACGGCGGTAATGTCGCCCACCGCGGCCGCAGTCCAAGTGAGCGTGCCAGAGCCGTTGTTCGTGAGAACGCCGGCAGCGTTAGCGCCGGGCCAGGTGTAGGAGACGCCCTTGATATCGAGATCGCCGCCGAGATAACTCTTGCCGGTACCGGCGGAATAAAGCTGCCAATTATTGGTGCCGACACCAGCCTGATCCTCAAGATAGATGCCGTAGTTATTCGTGAGCGTGCCGGCGGTCCTGATGAACGACTTGATATAAAGACCGGCGGCGTTGGAGATAGTTCCGCTGGTAGCGCTCTGCAGCTGGACCTCGAGGCCGCGCATATTGGTCGTGTCGCCAGCCGAGCCAGTGTCACCGACGATCGTGGCCATACCGATCAGGTTCGAGGTCGCCGTGGAAACGACGGTCTTCAACACGGAGTTGTAGATGCCGTAAGCGTTCGTGACCGTGCCAGCGTTGAAGTACGTCTCGAGAGTCGAGCCGTACAGGTTGGTGAGCGTGCCTGCGCCGTAGTGGTTAGCGCTGCCGTAGTAGCCGGTCACCCAACCACGCGTACCAGCGGCATTATCCGAAAAAGTAAAGTTACTCTGACCCCAAAGGTCATTCAGGGTGTTATCCTCTGCCGTGATCTGTAGGGCCGATCCCTTGCTCGCCGAAGCGCTATTATGGATGGCGATGTTATTGTAAGAAAAGTCCATGCCACTCTGCGAGAAGGCCGAGAAATCAGCGGTCGCCGGACCGACGCGGAAAAGGTCGGCAGTGCCGGCGGAGGGGCCATAGACGTTGAGTTTGGCGGCCGGAGTGGCGGTACCGACGCCGACGTTGCCATTGCCCTGGACGACGAACCGGGTGCCGCCGGTCACGATGTAGGGCCAGTCGCTGAGCGAAGTAGTGAAAGCAACCGTGACGGTCAGGCTGGTGTCGCTCGTGATGCTGGCGACGGTGCGTGTCTCGCCCAGGACCGTGATAGTATCGCCGACCTTGAGGGAGTTGGTGAAGTCTGTGCCGACGCCGGTGAGATTGACCGTGGCGTTGGTGGTCACGTAGCCGTGGCCGGCAGTGGGCTGCACCACGGTCAGGGTGGACGACGGAGTCTCGGTGCCGATGCCGACGCTGCCGTTCAGGAAGGCGGCGGCATATTTCGTACCCGAACCGGTATCGCCAGCACTGGCAATGAGAGCGGTCGCGGTCTGGCCGGCAGCGGCGTGGACGGTCAGACGAGCACCCTCAGTGACGGCGCCGCCCAGGGCATAGACATTGACGCCTTGCGCCAGAGCTACGGGCGTGGCATTGCCGAAATTGACCGTCAAACCGCTCTGCTGGCTGACCGTGCCGGCACCGGAATTGCTGACAAGAATGCTGGCGCCGGACATAGCATTAACATTGCCCGCACCAGAATTGTCCGCTTCGGCATAGAGACCGACGACCTCTGGCATGATACCAGCGGCGTTGACCGCCTCACTGATGGCTGCAATGCCATAGCTGCTGTTCGACGTGTTGGACCGCTGGGCCACGCCTATGAGGCCGTAGGTGTAGTCGCTGCTGATGCTGCTGTTGCGGGACGCGAAGACATTCGAGCCGACGCTGGCGTAGTAGGCGGCGTTGCTGGTCAGCGCTGAGACCGGCGCGCCGGCATAGGTGACCTGGATCGTGGCGCCGTCAGTGCTGGCGACGTCGAGTTTGGCCGCGGGAGAAGCGGTGCCGATGCCGACGCGCGCGGTCGAGGTATCGACGTACAGGTGGTTGGTGTTCACCGCAAAATCGCCGCTGGTCGAGAGCACGACGTTCAGATTGGAACCGGCAGCCGGAGTGATGACGAGAGCTCCGGCGGCAGTGGTGATGTCGCCGCCGTTGACGACGAGGTCGCCAGCTACGGTCGTATCACCCTCGGCATCGACGCGGAATTTCGAAACGCCGCCAGCCGCGGCCGTGAACAAAGTATAGTTAGCGGTGATCGAGGCCGGATTCACGTAGAGCGATCCCTGGGCGGCGCCTGAACCCTGTGGCACGCCGGTGAGGACCAAGTTGCCGCTCGCATCGGTCACCGGCACGAAAGCGACAGCGCCGCCGACGGCTGAGGTATCGAGGTCGTCGAGAAGATCAGCGTTCTGAGCATAGCCGCCGGAGACGATGCGTTTGCGGGGCGTCATCTCCGCG
>JBAYFM010000024.1 GCA_041667185.1 Patescibacteria group bacterium
CGGAGTCAGGGAGTGATGAAGCACTCCAGCACTCCAGCACTCCAGCACTCCAGCACTCCAGCACTCCAGCACTCCAGCACTCCAGCACTCCAGCACTCCTGCACTCCTGCACTCTCCCAACCCCCACGCCCCTCAACCCGCCAACGGCAACGTAAAACAGAATGTGCTCCCTGAGCCAGGCTTGGACTCGGCCCACACCTCGCCGCCCATGCGGTCGACGAGTTCCTTCACGATGAACAGCCCGAGACCGGTGCCGGATTGGGCGCGCACCGCGAGATCTTCCGACCGCCAGAATTTCTGGAACAGCCGCTTCCGGTCCTCTTCGGAAATACCGATGCCAGTATCCGCGATCTTCGTAAGCAATTTGTTGCCGCGCACCTCGTGGCTCACTGTGACCGAACCGCCGGCGATATTGTATTTCACGGCGTTGGCCAACAGGTTGGTCAGGATCTCCTTGAGCTTCATCGAATCGGCGGCCACGTAAGGGATTCCCGATCCCGGTTCATAATTGAGACTCACGCCTTTGGAGACCGCGTTCGGGCGCTGCTCGGAAAGCAGGTCGGCGACATGGCTCACGATGTTCTGCGGCGCGACCTGGATCTGCAAACGCCCCGCTTCGGTCCGCGAAACCTCCAGGAGATCGTCGACAAGATGCAGCAGCCGCTCGTTGGCTTCCTGGATCTTGGCCAGATGGCCGCGCAGCACCGGATCGATCGCCAGGCGCCTGTCCTCGAAAATGATGTCCAGAAGCAAGCGGATGGCCGTCACCGGATTGCGCAACTCGTGCGCCGCAACGTAGACGAATTCATTCTTCAGCTGGTCGACGCGCTGACGGTCGGATTGGTCACTGAACGATTCGATGATCAAATTCCCGCTGCCGCCAGGCTCCGAAATCAAATTCGTCGTGACGAGGACCGGCACTTCGCCGCCGTTTTTCTTGTGAAATTTAGCCTGGCGCGGCGTCGTCTTGCCGATCGCCGGCGTCATCATGGCGTCGTCCACGGCCTCCAGATACAATTCCGAAATCGGCCGACCCACCATCTCAGCCGCGGCAAAACCGGTGATCTCCTCGGCCGTCCGGTTGAACATCATGATCCGGCGCCCGGAATCGATCACGCAAATGCCGAACGGGGAATTATCGACGATGGACTGGAAATAATTCCGCGCTTTCTTGATCTCCGCCTCGACCAAGCTCTTCACCCGGATATCGCGGCCCAGATACAGCACGGCTGAAACTTTGTCATGACGGATGATTGGCGTCGCGTAATACTCCATTTTAACCAGCTTGCCACCGCTCGTCCTGGCTTTGACCTCGAACTCGGCGACTCCGGCATCGCCGGCCACGATCCGGTCCAGACTGGATGGAACATTTGAAAAAATCTTTTCAAGCGGCCAGCCGACGACCTCATTCTCAGAATAACCCAGCAATTCCAAAAGCACCTTGTTGGCCGCAAGGATCTGATGGCCGGGATCGGTGATGATCAGGGCTTCGGGTACGTCATCCTGGCGGAAAAAGACACCGCCGGACTCCGCTGCCGGTTGCTTCTTGGTGGTTGGCATAGTGATCGTCGCCTCGACGCGTTACGCGCCCTGCGGCGGCTGATGCAAGCAGATCGCCAGTGTTTCGGATGTGGGCTGTCCGACGAAACGCTTGTCGCCGATGATGAGCGTCGGCAGAGCCTCGATGTTGTACTGTTCGGCCAATTCCGGATGTTCGGCAATATCAATGATCTCCAGATCCATTCCCGGCTCCTGGCTGCAGGCAACCTCAACCTGGCGGCGAACGAAATTATAAATCGCCGATTCCTGGGAAACAAAGAATAAAATTTTACGTTTGTCAGCCATGTTGCGGGCGGTCATTTGCGGCTCTTCTTGCGCTTAATCACGGCCGCCGGTTCAAGACAGGCCTTTTCCGTCGCCCCTATGACGCACATGCCGGCGGAATTGATGGTATAACGACGGACCTCTTTGTCGTGCGCCGAAGCCCGAGATTTGGCGATCAGGATGATCCGCTCCATCTGGCCGGCGATCTCGGAAAAATCCATCGTGATGATGTTATCGGCGATGACCGCGAGATCGGAATCGGTGCCGGCGGATTCGCCGTCAACAGCCGCGCTGGTGTAATTCATGAGCGTCGTGATCTGCCTGGCTTTCAGAAACGAGTTCAGCGAAACAGCGAAGCGGCGGAACCGTTGCTGATCGACGGAATTGACGAGCGGCGTCACGGAATCAATGACCACCCGGCGAGGCTGAAAATCTTTGACGATATGCCGCATCTGTTTCAGATAAGCTTCGAGCGGCATCTCTTCCGGCTGCCAAGCGACAACCTGGAGCAGACGGCGTTTCTCGGCGGCGGTAAAATTCATGCCGATCGTCTTGGCGTCCATGAAAATCTGGGCGCGCCCCTCTTCAAAAGAGAACAAGACGCCGCGTTCGCCGCGCCTGACACCCTCGGCCAGGAACGACATGCCAAGCACGGTCCGACCGGTGCCGGACGGACCCTTGAGCAGCGTGGTCGAACCGCGGAAGATGCCGCCGTCAGTCATGGCATCGATGCCGTCGACGCCGATAGAGATGCGGCTCATGGGGCTCTCCTTGGCAAAATCCTCGTTCTGACGCGGAAAGACGACGATACCGTCATCGGAGATCAGGAACGGGTAGCGGCCGGTCTGATGGCTGCCGCCGCGCAACTTGACGATCTCGATCTGGCGCTCGCGCTGGCGTCCGACCGCGGAGTTATACAGGAACACCACGCTATCGGCGACAAAATCCTCGACGCCGAACCGGGAAGCGCCGTCGCTGTCGTTCACGCGCTCGGCGGTGATGACAGTCGTGACGCCGAGTTCGCGCAGGATGCTGATCAGCTTGAACATCTCCCGACGGACCAGGGCGTAATCTTTGTAGCGCAGGAACAACGAACCGATGCTGTCGATGACGACGCGTTTGGCCTTGACCTTGTCGACGGCGAAACGAATGCGCGCGATGAGCGCTCCAAAATCATACTCCCCGACCTCGACCTGATTCTCCGCGACGCGACTCGCATCGACAAAAGCGATCCGTCCTTGTTTCTCCAAATCATCGAGACTCCAGCCGAAACCAGCCACGTCCATAAGCAGATCGGCGCGGCGCTCCTCAAAAGTCACGAAAACACCCGGTTCTTTGAGTTCTGTTACGCCCCGAAACAGGAACTCCAGCCCAAAAATAGTCTTGCCGGATCCAGCGCTGCCGGAAATGACGATCGCCCGCCCTTTAGGCAGGCCGCCATCAGCCAGACGGTCAAAACCGACAATATTGGTCGGTATCTTAGGCGGAAGAGAATTGGTGTGTGTCATGAATATATTATACCACCATCAGCCCGCCCTGACCAAGACTGCCCGCGTGGCTAAAATATTGAAAATAGGCTTAACTGAGCAAAAATACAATCATACCTATCACGCGAACCCGTCATTTTCATTTCTGTTTGAGCCGCGGCCGTGATATGATTTTTAAGCTATGACCAGCAAAGCTCCCGCGAAAATAGGCGCCAGCTCGATGTTCCTCAAGAAGAACTGGCAATTGATCTATGCCGGCATCCTGATCGTGCTCGTGCCGGTCTCCATCGTCGTCAATACGTTCTTCGTGATCAACCGCTTCCGCCAGACGGTCGATGTCGAACTCCAGCGCACCGCCCTCATCATCGGCAAGATGTTCAGCGCGACGAGCGCCGATCTCTTCCACGACCAGGCCGGCTTGCAGAAGCGGCTGGAAGCCGTGGCCGCGGCCATCCCCGAGGTCCGCAGCCTCGACGTGCTCGTGAAAGACGGCGAGGACTTCAAGGTCTTCGCAAGCCTCTATCCGGACGGCATCGGCCGCGTCGCGCATGGCAATCACAACATCCTGGCCTGGTACGACAACCAAGCCATCGCCTACCTGACCAAATCCGGACGGTCGGCCGCGATCGACGAAAAACTGACCGCTGAGGAAGCCCGCAGCAGCGAGCGTTTCTGGGGCGTGGTCATGCCGCTCGCCGACAGCCAGGGAGCGAAATCCATTCTGCTCTCGGCCAAGATCTCCCTGAACGTCGTCGACAACCTGGTCCAGAGCAATCTCTACTGGTCCTATCTCTGGCTGGTCATCACGATCCTCATCATCATGCTGGTGCTAGCCTCGAACACGCGCCTGTTCGAATACGCCAGCCTGTTCCGCAAACTGCAGGAGGTCGACAAGATGAAGGACGACTTCATCTCCATGGCCTCGCACGAACTGCGCGCGCCGATCACCGCCATCCGCGGCTACCTGTCGCTGTTCCTGGAGGACGCTTTCGGCAAGATGGAGGACAAACCCAAAGGCATCCTGAAGACGGTCTTCTCCATCTCGACCCACCTCGCCGGACTGGTCGAAGACCTGCTCGACGTCTCCCGCATCGAACAGGGCCGCATGAAGATGGATCTTGAACCGACCGTGGTCGAAGAACTGGTCCAGGAGATCGTCGAACAATTGCATTTCGAGGCCGAACGCAAACAGCTGGCGTTCGAGTACCGTCGGCCGGCCGCGCCCCTGCCCGAGATCGAGGTCGACCGCGCCCGCCTGCGGCAGATCCTCATCAACCTGGTCTCGAACGCGATCAAATACACGCCGAAAGGCAGTGTCGTCATCACCTCGGAGATCAAGGACAATGACAAGATCGAGATCAAGATCACGGACACCGGCCTCGGCATGTCGGCCGAAGCGCGCGAACGCCTCTTCCAGAAATTCTATCGGGTCAAGACCGACGACACCCGCGACATCCCCGGCACCGGCCTGGGCCTGTGGATCACCAAGCAGATCGTCGAGCTGATGCGCGGCCGGATCTTCATCGACTCGATCGAGAAGGTCGGCACTCAAGCCAGCGTCATCTTCCCGGCGCTCAAGACTCCGGAGATCGCTCCGCCCGCGGCTATCGCTCCCGACAACGCTGACGCGCCCAAAGCCTGAGTGCTTCGGCGTGCCGCCAGAAAGCCGGTAGACGAAGCCCGCCGCTTTAGCTAAGGTAGCCCAACCTATGTTTGCCTCCTTTTTCACGCTCATCGTCCTGCTGTTCCTTTCGGCCTGTTTCAGCGCCTCGGAAACAGCCATTTTTTCGCTGGGTATAGTGCGGATCCGCACACTGGCCCAGAAAGGCAACAAGGCCGCCAAGATACTGGAAAAGCTCCGCGACAACCCCAAAACCCTGCTGGGCGCGCTCCTGCTAGGCAATAATGTCGTCAACATGAGCGCCGGCGCCCTCACGACGGTCGTGGCGATCGAGCAGTTCGGCAATACCGCCGTCGGCATCGCCACCGGTCTCATCACCGTCGCCATCATCATCTTCGGAGAATTCCTGCCGAAATCTTTCGCGGCCCACCACAGCGAATGGCTGGCGCTGGCGCTCGCGAGGCCGGTCGACCTGCTCACGCGCGTCCTGCGTCCGATCCTGGTCGTCATCAATTTCCTGGTGGACCGAATCTTCCGGGCCGCCCCGCCGCCGACGGCGCCGGTCTTCGGCGAGGACGAGATCAAGACCATGGCGCAGATGGGCGTCAAAGCCGGCACGCTGGAGCGGGGCGAAAAAGAGATGATCGAGCGTGTCTTCCTCTTCAACGACGTCACCGCGAGCGATGTCATGACCCCGAAGGAAGGCGTCATTTTCCTCGACGGAAAAAAATCCCTGGCCGACGCTTTGCCGCTGATCAAGTCTTCCGAATTCTCCCGTTATCCGGTCTTCGAGAACGACAAGAACAACATCGTCGGCACTATCCACCTGAAAGATATCTTCATCAGGATCGCCGAAAATCCGACGGTGAGCTTCAGCCTGATCGCCATGAAAGACCTGGCCGAACCGGCCGCTTTCGTTCCCCACACTAAACCGATCGACGATCTGCTGCGGGAGATGCAGCGGCAGCATCTGCACATGGCCATTGTCGTGAACGAGTACGGTTCGGTCTTGGGCGTCGTGACCTTCGAGGATCTGCTTGAGGAACTGGTGGGCGAGATCAGCGACGAATCCGACGTTGACGAGCACACCGTCAAGCGCGTCGACCGGCTGAACGTCATCGCCCACGGCGACGTCGAGATCAAGGATCTCAACCGCTTCTTCAATACCAAGATCCAGGGACCGCCGCACAAGTCGCTAGGTTGGGTGATCCTGAAGGAACTCGGCAGCATTCCGACCGGCGGGCAGCAGGTCAAGATCGCCGACGGACTCGTGGCGACAGTCGAAGAGATCCTCAACCTGCGTATCAACAAAGTCCGCCTGACCAAGACCGATGAGACGCTTAATGCTCCGCCCAATGATGCTCAGAAAAAAATTGGCTGAATTCCTGGGCCGCGGCCGCCGCGTCGATGCCGCGACGCTCTTGGTCGAAGGCCGCATGCCTGCGCTCGACAGCGCCGGACCCTGGCTGAATTCCGCGCCGCTCGCCGCCGCCGACCTCGCCGGCCGCGTCGTCCTGATCGATTTCTGGACCTACTCCTGCATCAACTGCCTGCGGACCCTGCCGCATCTTCAGGCCTGGCACGAGGCTTACGGAAAAACCGGCCTGACGATCATCGGCGTCCACACGCCGGAGTTCGATTTTGAGAAAGAGACGATCAATGTGCAGCGGGCCGCCGAACGCCACGGACTGACCTACCCGATCGTGCTCGACAACGATTACGTCCTCTGGAACCGCTACCGGAACCGCTGCTGGCCGGCCCATTATTTCATCGACGCCGGCGGCAATATCCGCTACCGCCATTTCGGCGAAGGCGATTATGCCCACTCCGAAGAGATCATCCGGACATTGCTCGCTGAAGCCGGCAAGATTCCGCCAGCCGAACCTGTACATCTGGCCGAACCAACGCTCGCCTGCGCCGGCCAGCTGACCCCGGAAACCTATCTCGGTTTCGACCGCGTGGAATATCTCGGTTCGCCGGAG
>JBAYFM010000025.1 GCA_041667185.1 Patescibacteria group bacterium
AAGCTGACAACCCCCACCCGCCCCGTCCCCTCCACTTTCAGGGTGCCCTTTTTTTTTTTGGTATAGGCCCCCCCCCCCCCCCCCCCCATCGGTGTCAGGCACCAACGGTGCCTGACACCAAAATGACAACCGCTAATAATATTTGAGCTTATTTATTACACCACACACTTCGGTGCCTGACACCGGAGGGACAGACACCCTCCCGGCACTTGCACAAAATATCGGCTTGGTATAAGAAAGGCCGACTATGCCTAGACCTCCACGTCGCAACCTCGTCGCTCCCGGCTCAGTCTTCCACGTCTACGCTCGCGGCAACGACCGCATGACCCTGTTCAAAGGGTCGGAAGACTATCGATCATACCTGGCGGATATCGCCGAACTAAAAACGCCTCATGGCGTTCTTTTGTATCATTACGCGCTGATGCCCAACCATATTCACCTGCTGCTCAGAATCCTCGAGGATGGCCTCTCGCCTTTCATGAAAAACCTCCAATGTCGCTTTGCTAAGCGGTTTTGCCGAAATAACGCTTTCGCCGGTCATGTGTGGCAAGGGCGCTTCAAAAGCAAGCTCATCGACAATGACGAATATCTGCTGACCTGCGGCAACTACATCGAGATGAATCCGGTCCGTTCCGGTCTCGCCGATGATCCCATAGATTGGCCGTACTCCAGTTACAACTTCTATGCCTACGGCGGCCCAGACCAGCTAGTTGACGCGAACCCGCTCTACCGATCTCTGGGATCGAACGCCGCGCAACGACAAAAGGCCTACCGTCAATCGATCCGCGAAACAACCTCGGTGTCAGGCACTGACGGTGCCTGACACCGAAGGGACATCATTTGAGCTTATTTATTACCTCGTACACCATCGGTGCCTGACACCTCGGTGTCAGGCACCGATGGTGGGACAAAAAAATGCCCATGGCAGGGCGGTTTTTTGGTAAGAACTGATGGCTAGCGGCTGGCGGACGCCAGCGCTTCGGCGCAGGAGACAACCTTGAGACCCGGGAGACGGGCGGTAGCCGGACTCAATCCGATGGAATCGGAGAACAGGATGCGCGCGAAGCGCATCCGCCGCAGTCGCGCCACGGCTGGACCGGACAGGATCGGGTGAGTCGCGCACAAAAACAATCTCTTGAATCCGCGTCGCCGCAACTCCCCCACCGCCAACTCCAGCGTCCCGGCGGTATCCACCATGTCGTCCACGATGACCGCCGTATCCCCGACTGGCGCCCCGACGAAATCCAGCAACCGCACGCCCGCGAAACGCTGCCGATGCTTCTTCAGATGGACCACCGGCGGATGTCCCGGCAATAGCTTCGCCAGACGCTCGGCGCGCGGACGTCCGCCCTCGTCTGGCGACACCACGGTGAACTGATCGGACTTCAAGCCGCTTCGCAAAACGCGCGCGAAGACCGGCGCCAGCGGCACATCCACGACCTTCACCTTGGCGGCCCGAAGAGCCTCCATATTATGAACATCAGCTGAAACCACGACCGACGCGCCGGCGGCCCGGAACTGATCGGCCACGAAGACCGCTGACAAAGCATCGCCCGGCTCGCTGATCTCGTCCTGCCGGCCATAAGCGAAATACGGCAGGATCACGCGGATGTCGCGGCTGCCATTGCGGCGCAAAGTATCGACCAACAGCAGCGACCGCACCAGATTCTCTTCCGGCGGATAAGTTCGCGCCACGACACAAGTCCGATCAACGACCCCTGCCGCACTCACGAACAGCTCGCCATTGGAAAAACGCTCCCAGTGGGCCAACAGCCGCCCTGAACCGGACAACAGCCGCAAAAGCCGCAGTTCCACCGCGGTCGGCTCCGGCAAAGTGTAAGTTCGCGTCTTCATAGATTCATTATATCAACTCTGTCCGCCGGCTCCTACCCCGGCCCCGGCCCGCTCCCGACTCACTGCCGACGTTTCGTCCGCACGCGGCGCTCATGGTCGAGCAACAACCGCCGAACCTCGTCATCCCCCACCGCATCGAACGTTCCTTTGCGGTAGTAGGCTCCGACCGCCCAAAAACGCCGCGGACAATGCAGATAGACGACCGCGTCAGCATGTCCGCGCAACAATCGGAGTCCGGTCTTCGAGATGACCGGTACGGCAACCACAACCCGCGTCGCGCCTGCGGCTTTGACGTCCTCGATGGCCGCGAGCATGGTCCAACCGCGCGCCACGCCATCGTCGGCCACGATGACCGTCCGACCAGCGACCGCAAGCGGCCCCCGGCGCAACCGATAATGCCGCTCCCGCCGCCTCGCTTCCGCGATCTGCTCCTTCAGGACGCGACGCAAATAACCGGCCGGCTCCCGATTCTTCAGATAATTATCCCAGACCGCCACACCGGAAGCTGTCACGGCGCCAACGCTCCACTCCTGCCGTTTCTGCTCCGGGATCTTGCGCGGCGCGATCAAGTCATGCGGCAGCCGCCAGCGATCGGCAATCCTGATGCCGGTCGCGATGCCGCCCCGCGGCAGCGAGATGACGACGCTCTCCGGACCAGCGAACCGGCGAAGCTTCGCTGCCAGACGATCGCCGGCCTGAGCGCGGCTCAAGAAAAGTTTGAACATAAAATGATATCTCCCTACTTCTTGCTCGCGTCCTTATCAACCAAAGCCTCCAGCTCGGCAATAGAACCGCTGACGATCTCCCTGCGTCCAACCTCGATGTCCGGCTCCTCCAGAACGCGCCGCAAAGCAGCCAGAACCCTCGCCACCTTGACGCCCCGGTTCGCGACGAACTCCCGAGTCCGCGCCCGCCTCCCAGAGTCAGAACCGCCGAGATTCGCGATGACCTCGGCAAACACGGCTCGGCTGAAACCCCGGACCGACCATAGCGTCACAACCACCAGCACGAGCAGCAGCCAGGCCAGCGCCCACAAGGCCCGCTCCGTGCTCCCCCAGATCGCGACCGTGAAGATGGCCGAACAGGCCGCCACGCCCAGACTCAGGGAATTGTTCAAAGGACCGCTGATCCAGGACCAGGCCAGATTGCAGCGCTCGCGGTCCAGGAGCTGCAAACCGACAAGCGCGACGTACCGGCCGATGAGAAAAAAAAGGTTCATAAGGAAGACCGAGACAATGGCTGGCATGAAACTCGGCGAAAAAATCATAGCGACGAGTCCGAGACCCACGATCGCGAAGCTGGTGAAAAAAGACCCGGACAATCCCAGCCAACGTATCATGAAAGGCCGAACGGCGTACAAAAACAGCAAGGTACTCACGCCCAGGATGATGTAATACCAGCCGATGAAAGCATTGATCTCCCCGCCATCTGTGAACCGGCCGGAGACCGCGAGCAGGAAAACGTAGCCGAAGATTAGGGATAAAAGCAGATTCAGGCCGTACAGGATAGCGACTGACAAGGACAACTGTCCGCTAATGCTCTTCAGGGACAACGAATCGACCGCCGGATCCTCCCCGGCTCCGGCTTCGACCGCAGCCTCAGCCGCGACCGCTTCTTGTTCCTGATGGAACGCGCCGAAATAGGCTGGAACGAGCGCCAACAGAATGACCAAGGAGATAACAACAAGAGCCGCGAGTGGCAACCGTGAACTCAGAGCGGCCAAGCCAATGCCGGCTACGACAGAACCAATGGTTTCGACCGCGGCAATACGCGACTCCGCGGCCTGAAGCTCGGCATAGCTCACGGCGTGGCTGAGCACGACCCGGACCTTTTCCATAGCGATCGATAGGAACGCGCCGATAAGCATGGCTTCGACTGCGAGGCGAAGAGCAAAATCCAGGGATGATCCCGTGGGCGGCACAAGCAGCAGGCCGAGACAGACAGCCGAGACCAGAGAAGCGGCCAAGCCCTGCCGCGAGGCGGTCCAGGACCGGAGCGGCGCCAACAGAAAATACGACCCGATCAGACCGGAACAAGTCAGCATGATGAAGAGGTGGGAGATATAGGCTGGTCCGGTCGAGGAAATGACGAACGCCTGGATATGACTCCACATCAAGGCCCAGATGACGGAAAACCCGAAAGACGCCAGCATCAACCGCGCGAGACCGCCGCGTTTCCCGGTTCCGGCCGACGGCGCGATGGCACATTGATTATCGTTCGAGCGCGGCAAACTGTTGAGCGAATGTGGCATAGGCAGCTGACACCGCTGGTTGTTGGCCGATGATCATTAGCCAGCGGTTAATGACTGACTATCGGCTAGCAGCTGATTTAGACGGCCGTGCTTTTTATTATATTCCCCGAAAGGACCGGCGGAGATCCAACCCGATACAGCGCCGGATTCACGTTGGAGTGAAACCCCGCACTTGAGGCGAGGTGGAAATGACACTCAGGGTCCGCTGGCTTCCGACCACCAGCTAATGGCTGATGGCCAAGAGCCAGGACACCCTCCCCGCCAGAAACCGGCGGAGAGGGTGAGGCCTGGATCAGAGCGACTACTGAAAGCTTATTTCTTGTAAAGCTTTTTCAAGGAAGCACTGACTTTCTTGGAGGCATTCGGAACCTTGACGCCGTTCGGAACCATGACGCCGTTCGGAACCATGACGCCGTTCGGAACCATGACGCCGTTCGGAACCATGACGCCGTTCGGAACCATGACGCCGTTC
>JBAYFM010000026.1 GCA_041667185.1 Patescibacteria group bacterium
CCAGCTCAGCTGGCCTCACCTCGCTCTTTTCGCCCGGTCATCTTATTAATGAAAGCAAAGCTGAGCTTTGCCCGCATTATTCTATGACCGAGCTGAGCTCGGTGGAGGCCCGGGCGGGAGTTGCACCCACGCATAGGAGTTTTGCAGACTCCTGCCTTACTACTTGGCTACCGGGCCGCGTAAATATCCCAAAGACGCTCCTATTTTTATCATTTACGCCGAAACTGCGCAACCCTTGATCAAACGCCCTGACCGGAATCCGCGTCTTCTGCTATAATTTAAACGAATTTCTATCATTATATGGCCAAAAAATACGCTATCGGCGTCGATATCGGCGGCACGAAGATCCAGGCGGCGCTCATCCTGGGTCACCGCGTGATCAAACGTTTCCGCGTGCCGACGGAAGCCAAGCGCGGCCGGGAGGTCATTTTGAGCAATATCGCCCGCGCCATCAAAGAAGTCTGGACGCCCAAAGTCGGTTTCATCGGCATCGGCATCGCCGGCCTCGTCAACCACGAGAAAGGCGTCTTCGTCGAGGGTCCGAACTTTCCGCGCTCGTTCCGCCAGATACCCTTGGCGCGCCTGATCAAAGCCAAATTCGGCGTCCCGGCCAGGGTTGACAATGACGTGCGTTGCTTTACACTGGGCGAGACCCTTTTCGGCGCTGCTAAAAGCCGCCTTAACGTGATCGGTCTGACCATCGGCACCGGCATCGGCGGCGGCATTGTCCTCGCGGGCCGGGTCTATCGCGGCCGCGACAACGCCGCCGGCGAACTCGGCCACACGATCGTTGATCTCAGCTCCAAGGCGAGCTGCAGCTGCGGCCGCGTCGGCCACTTCGAAGCCCTGGCCGCCGGACCGGCGATCATGAATCTGTTCAAGAAGCGGACCAGCAAATGGCTGCTGGCCACAGATATCGAGAAATTAGCCAAAAAAGGCGATCATGTCGCCGCTCAGACCCTGACCGAGGCTTCGGAACGGCTCGGAATCGGCGTCGCGAGCATCGTCCAGGCCCTGAACCCGGACATCGTCGTGATCGGCGGCGGCGTCAGCCGCGTACGCTCGCTCTGGCCGAACCTGATCCGAACTTTCAAAAAGAGCGTGACTTTCCCGATCCTGCGCAGCACACCGATCGTGCCCGCCAGACTCGGCGATGACGCCAACGTCATCGGCGCCGCCCTGCTCCAGAAGCAGCCCTGATTTTACTCTCAACCAAGCAAAACTTTGACCGAAACGTCAAACCAACACCCCACAGACATGAGTTCACAACAGATCCGCCACATCATCCAGCAGAACATCAGCCGCGGAGACTGGCGCCAACGCAAACTTGGCGGCATTTTTCGGGGCGCTCCGGGACGCCGACCGGGAAAATGGAAACGGATCCTGGGTTACGCCGCCATCATTTGTCTGGCCGCTTTTTTGGCCGGCAGCCTGGCTTTCATCGGGCTCTTCGCCTGGTTCTCGCGCGATCTGCCGGATCCGAACAACCTGTCGGCCCGCTCGCTCGCCCAGACCACCAAGATCTACGACCGCACCGGCGAAGTCCTGCTTTACGAGATTCATGGTGACCAGAAACGGACGATCGTCGACCTGGCCGACATTTCGCCGTACGCCAAGAACGCGACCATCGCCGCCGAAGACAAGGATTTCTACACGCACCGCGGCTTCAGCCTGCGCGGCTACCTGCGCGCTTTCATCAAGAACATCCTCTCCGGCGGGCGCGGCCAGGGCGGCTCGACCATCACCCAGCAGTTCGTCAAGAATTCCGTGCTGACCACGGAGAAGACCTACACCCGCAAACTCAAAGAACTGATCCTGTCGCTCGAGATGGAGCGCCGCTTCACCAAGGATCAGATCCTGAAACTTTATCTCAACGAGATTCCCTACGGTTCGGTCGTCTACGGCATCGAGTCAGCGGCGCAAACCTTCCTCGGCAAATCGGCCAAGGATCTGACGATCTCCGAAGCCGCGCTCCTCGCCAGCATCCCGAAAGCGCCGACCTACTATTCGCCGTTCGGTTCGCATCGCGACGAGCTCGTCACCCGCGCGCACTACATCGTCAATCTGATGAAAGAGCAGGGGATGATCTCGGCGGAAGAAGCCGAGGCGGCCATCAAAGACAACGTCATCGACCGCATCCAGCCGAAACGCGAACCGATCAAGGCGCCGCATTTCGTCTTCTATATCAAAGAACAGCTGGCCGACGAGTTCGGCGAGCAGGCCGTCGAACGCGGCGGACTCAAAGTGATCACGACCCTCGACTACGAGAAACAGGAGATCGCCGAAAAAGCCGTGACCGACAATCTGGAGAACATCAAGCGCTACGGCGGCTCGACCTCGTCCTTGCTGGCCTACGATCCGAAGACCGGCGATATCGAAGCTATGGTCGGCTCGCCGGATTATTTCGATGAGACCGCGAACGGCATGTTCAACAATCTGCTCGGCAAACGCCAGCCGGGCTCGTCCATCAAACCGCTCGTCTACGCCCTGGCGTTCGAGAAAGGCTTCACACCCGACACTGTGCTCTATGACGTATCAACGATCTTCGCCACCTCACCCAAGGAATACAAACCTTCCAACTACGACGGTCTGGAACGCGGCCCGGTGACCATGAAAGAAGCACTGGCTGGTTCGCTCAACATCCCGGCGGTCAAAACACTCTATCTCGCCGGCCTGAACGACTTCCTGGATTTCGCGACCCAGAAGATCGGCTACTCGACCTTCCAGAATCGCAGTTCGCTCGGACTGTCGCTGGTGCTCGGCGGCGGCGACGTAAAACCGCTGGAACACATCGCCGCATTCACCATCCTGCCGCGCGAAGGCTTCTACAGGCCGCTCAAAGGCATCCTGAAGGTCGAGGACGGCAACGGCAAGGTGCTGCTCGATCAGACCGATCCGGTCCCGGAGAAGCGCGTGCTCGAGGTCGAGACGGCCCGGCAGATCAACGCCGTCCTGGCGAATAATTCGTTGCGCGCCTACATCTTCGGCGAGAATAATTTCTTGACGCTGCCGGACCGGCCGGTCGCGGCCAAGACCGGAACTTCGAACGATTTCAAGGACGCTTGGACCATCGGTTACACCCCATCGCTCGTCACCGGCGTCTGGGTCGGCAACTCGGACGGCGAGACGACCATGAAAGCGCGCGCTGACGGCAGCCGCGTGGCGGCGCCGATCTGGAACCAGTTCATGCGCGAATCACTGAAGAACAGTCCGGTGGAAAATTTCACCGCCCCGCAGCCGGTCGTGACCGGCAAGCCGGTGCTCGACGGATCAAAGAATGCGCAAGTCCTGGTGAAGATCGACAAGATCACCGGCAAACTGGCGACGCCGAACACGCCGCCGGAACTCGTCGAGGAACGCGGTTTCGGCGTGCCGCACGAGATCCTCTTCTTCGTCGACAAGAACGACCCGCGCGGGCCGGCTCCGGCCGATCCGGCGAGCGATCCGCAATTCCAGCCCTGGGAAGACGGGGTCGCTGCCTGGGCGGCGAAACAGAATTTCGTGATCGAACCGCCGCCGACGGAATACGATAACGTCCATCTCCCGGAAAATCTGCCGACAGTACGGATCACTCGACCGGCCGACAACGAACAAATTACGACGCGGGATATGAACGTGGCCGTTGAAACCTGGGCCCGGCGCGGTGTGATGAAAGTGGAATATTCCCTGGATGGCGAATTCATCGGGACGATCGTGCGCGAACCCTGGGTCGGCTTCATCAACATCCCGAATCGGTTCACCAAAGGCTTCCATATACTGACCGCCCGCGCCTTCGACGACGTCGGCAACAATTCCTCGACCCAAACGACCATCAATCTGACCGCTGATCCCGGCCCGCTACAGATCCAATGGCTCACACCGGGACAGAATCAGACGCTCTACCTGGGCAGCCAATTTCCTTACAACATCAGTTTCAATATCGACGATCGCCAGAGCATCAAACAAATCGAACTGACTGCGACGCCAGAAGGATCGCCGGACGCGGAAATCATCGGCACGATCGGAAATCCGGCGTTGCCGACCTTGTCCATGACCTGGTATCTGCCGCGCTCGCAGGGACGATACACGCTGCGTCTCACAGCCACACTCACGAGCGGCGACGTGCGGACGCAGGAACTTAATGTTTATGTACGATGAGAGTGGGGGAGTGCTGGAGAGACGGAGTCAGGGAGAGACGGAGTCAGGGAGAGACGGAGTCAGGGAGAGACGGAGTCAG